>NZ_QHJN01000091.1:0-33096 GCF_003947565.1 Actinomadura sp. WAC 06369
GGCGGGGACGGGGCGGCAGGGCGGGCGGACGGGCCGGCGGGGTCTTCGGCAAGATGGCCGGCAACCTGTTCCCCGCTCCCAAGGGAGGCCGGCGCGGCGGCCCGAACGGCGGGGGGCCGTCCGGGCCGAACGGCCGCAAACCGTCCGGCCCGGCCACTCCCGGTGACGGCCGCGGCGGCGACCGCAGGGGCGGTTCCCAGCAGTCGCAGGCGCGACCCACCGAGGAGACGCCCAAGAGCGGGGACCCGATCAGCATCATCACCGGCGATGTGCTGCTGAGCCAGCGGGACGTGTCGTGGCAGGGCGTCCTGCCGTTCGTCCTGGAGCGGACGCACGTGTCGTCCTATCGGGCGGGCCGCTGGTTCGGGCCGTCATGGGCGTCGACGCTCGATCAGGCTCTCGACGTGGACGCCGAGGGCGTCCACTTCCTCGCCGCGGACGGGTCCGTCCGCTCGTACCCCCAGGTTCTGGTGCCGAAGGTCGTTTCGCTGCCCGCCGCGGGCCCCCTGCATCCGCTGACGCTCACCGCGGAGGGCTCCTACACCTTGACCGTCCCCCGGACGGGCCGGACGCTGCATTTTCCGGCGCCCGGTGAGGAGACGGGCTGGTCCCGGCTGCCGCTGACCGCCGTCACCGACCGCAACGGCAACCGCATCGATCTGGTCTACGAGGAGCAGGTCCTCGTGGAGATCCGCCATTCGGGCGGCTACCGGATCGTCGTCGACACCGCGGCGAGCGCGGAAGGGGAGAGGCGCATCAGCGCGCTGCGCACCCCGGACGGGACGGTGCTCCGCCGGTTCGGCTACGACACGGCCGGGCACCTGACCGAGGTCCACGACACCTCCGGCGTACCGCAGCGGTTCGCTTACGACGACCGCGGCCGTCTGACCGGCTGGGTGGACCGCAACGAGCACTGGTACCGCTACACCTACGACGACGAAGGCCGGGCCGTCCGCGGGGAGGGCTCCGAAGGCGTGCTGAACGCCGCCTTCACCTACGACCCCGGCAACCGCCGCACCCTGGTCACCGATGCGCTCGGCCACACGACGACGCACCGGTACAACGATCTCGACCAGATCGTCGAGGTGGTCGACCCGCTGGGCGCGGTGACGCGCTTCGAGTGGGACGCTCACGACCGTCTTCTCGCGCGCACGGATCCGCTCGGGCACACCACCCGGCACGCTTACGACGAGCGGGGCAACCTCGCCCGCGTCGAGTATCCCGACGGCGCTTCCCTTTCCGCCGAATACAACGAGCTCGACCTGGCCGTCCGCATCGTCCAGCCGGACGGCGCCGAATGGCGGAAGGAGTACGACGAACGCGGCAATCTCGTGCGACGCGCCGATCCCTCGGGCGCCGTCACCAGGTTCGAGTACGGGCCGCAGGGCGCTCCCGTCGCCATTACCGACGCACTCGGCCACACCTACACCGCCGAGAACAATGAGGCGGGGCTCCCGCTCACGGTGACCGACCCGCGCGGCGCGACGCACCGGTACTCCTACGACGCCATGGGGTTCCCGACCGGATCGGTCGACCCGGCCGGACGGCAGGACCGGTTCGGCTGGTCGCCGGAAGGCCGCCTGCTCTCCCGCACCCGGCACGACGGGGCGACGGAACGCTGGCGTCACGACGGAGAGGGCAACACGGTCGAGTACGTCGACCCGTCCGGGCGGAGCACGCGCACCGAGTACGGCCCGCTCGACCTTCCGACCAAGATGATCCGCTCTGACGGTTCGAGCCTGTCGTTCACGCACGATGCCGAAAGACGGCTGACGCAGGTGACCACCACCGAGGGCCTGACCTGGTCCTACCGCTACGACCCGTGCGGACGCATCATCGCGGAGACCGACTTCAACCATCGCACGCTCACCTACTCGCACGACGCGGCCGGGCGCCTGGCCGCCCGGACCAACGGCGCGGGGCAGAGCGTGACGTATGACCGGGACGTGCTCGGCAAGGTCGTCCGGAAGACGGCGGGGTCGAAGGTCACGACTTTCGGCTACGACCCGGTGGGACGCCTCGTGCAAGCGGTGAGCCCCGACGCCGACCTCCGGTTCACCTACGACCAGGTCGGTCGCGTCCTGGCCGAGACCTGCAACACGGCGACTCTCGGCCTCACGCGCGACGCCCGCGGCCAGGTGGTCGGCCGGACCACGCCGTCGGGTGCGGAGAGCCGCTGGACCTACGGGCCCGCGGGCCTCCCCACCGATCTGCGCACCGGAGGCCGGACGCTGGCCTTCAAGCACGACGCCGCCGGTCGGGAGATCGAGCGGCGGATCGGGGCGGAGGCCGTCGTCGCCCAGCAATGGGACGACGCGGGCCGGCTCTCGGCCCAGACGCTGTGGACGGCCCCGGCCCGGCCCGGCGAGGAGGCGACGCTCCAGCAGCACCGGACGTACGCCCATGGAGCCGACGGCCGGCTCACCGGCATGACCGACCGCCTCGCGGGCGACCGCGCCTTCGACAGCGACGAGCGCGGCCGCCTGACCGCGGTGCGCGCCCAGGGGTGGACGGAGCGGTACGCCTACGACGACATGGGCAACATCGTCCACGGCGAGTGGCCCGAGTCCGACGGGGAGTCGGGTGACAGCGGAGTCCGCGAGTACACCGGAACGTTGATCAAACGCGCCGGGCGCGTCAGATACGAGCACGATGCGCAGGGACGCGTCGTGCTCCGGGAGCACACGACGCTCTCCGGCCGGCGCCGGCGCTGGACGTTCCAGTGGGACGCCGAAGACCGCCTCGTCGAGGTCCGGGTGCCCGGCGGCTCACGGTGGCGCTACCACTACGACGCGCTGGGACGGCGCGTCGCCAAGCAGCAGCTCGCCGAAGAGGGCGAGACCGTCCGCCAGCGATTCGCCTACACCTGGGACGGCACACGCCTGGCGGAGCAGACGCACAGCGTGTGGGATTCCGAGAACGGGCGCTACCGAACCCGAACGACCACCTGGGACTACGAGCCCGGAACGTTCAGGCCGTTGACGCAGATCGAGCACGAGGCGAATCCCGACCGTGAATCCCAGGCCCAGGTGGACACGCAGTTCTATGCCATCGTGGCTGATCTGGTCGGTGCGCCCGCCGAACTCGTCCGGGCGGACGGACAGGTCGTCGCGGCGCGGCCGGCGAACATCTGGGGAGCGCGCGGCGCCTTCCCGAGCCTCTGCCCGCTGCGGATGCCGGGCCAGTACCAGGATCCCGAAACCGGCCTCAACTACAACTACAACCGCTATTACGACCCGGTGGCCGGCGGATACGTCACGGCCGACCCGCTGGGCATCACCCCGCAGCCCAACCCGCATTCCTACGTTCCCGACCCGACCACCTGGGCCGATCCGCTCGGCCTCACGCCGCACAACTATGGCGGGTCTGACCACGACGATGAGGTGCATCCCGATCAGGCACTGCTCGATGAGGCGCGCCTGGAGAGGCACAACGCGCCGGCGGACGCCTCGATGACCGCGATGGCGCGGATCAAGGGCAGCACCGACCCCGATGAATGGGAGGTCGGGTATTCCGGAGCCACCGGCCGCGTCCCGATCAGCCCGGACATCGACTTGTCGCGCGGCGGGCAAACCTACGCGGGGGACGCCGGAAACTGCGCGGAGGTCCGGGCGGGCAGCATGGTTCTCCGCAACAACCCCGGCGCCCAACTTCGCGATGTCGAATTCATCGTCGTCGAGTCGGCCACGGGGAACATCAAACCGTCCTGCCTGTCGTGCCTCGGCACGATGGTGACGCAAGGAGCCCGAGACGTGGGAAGCGATATGCTCGGACGGTGAGTTCGATGGGTGACCGTTTCCCGGAGGACGTCGTTTCGCTGCTCCGTGCGGCCGGATGGTTCGAGGGAAGAGCGGCGGACACGGCCCCGGCCCTGCAGGCGTGGGACTCCCTGGGCCTTCGAGCGGAGGCCGGCCCCGTGGACCTCGTCCGCGAGTTCGACGGACTCCACGTCGAGCACCCCCCGTACGTCGACATCGGCGAAACCCGGCACTTCGACTTCACGAACTTCGATGCCGTCGCCGGCGTCCGCGGTTTGCCGGAAAGAGCCTATCGGGAGTACACGCGCCTCGCGGGCCTGCCCTTGTACCCCATAGGTCAGAACCGGGCGCACATGACCCTAATGATCGGCGCACAGCAAATCTTCGCAGGGGTGGACAACTACCTGTTCACTTATGGCGACGGCCTCGACTCCGCCGTAACGGCGATGCTGCGAGGCGAGCAGCCGACGAAGATCGGCGAATGGCACCCCTAGCCGAAGCAGTACTTGATGAAGGTCCTCACAGCCGAACGGGCTCGTCCATGATCTGCGCGATTCGCTCGAACAGAGCCGCCGGGCCGGTCGTGACGTGGAACCTGGCACTCGTTCAGTGCGGCAGCGCCGGTTCAGAACCGACGTGCCGCGTGCGAGAGAACGGTGCGCGATTCGTTGCGGCGAGGGCGTGACTGGACCACTCCCCTACGCCGTTCGGCTTCGGCCTCCTGCTCGTGGACGTTGGCCGGGACGGACGAACCGGGCGTCGGCCAACGGTATGTACACCCCGCGCCGGGTGGACGGTGGCGCGGCGGAGTTCCCTTGGACGTGCGTATGTGAGTGATGCACGAAGCTGGGTTCGGACGGTTCGGGCCGGATGCCGCGCGGCTCGCGCACATGAGCACTGAGCAGTTGGACACCGTGTGGAGTGCGGTTCAGGTCGGATCTCGGCGGCGCGGCGGCATGAGTCGCCGCGACGTCGGCTCCGTCGTGGCGGAGCTGCCGGTGACCGGAGGTGGCCGGAGGTACACGGTTCAACCATCTGGGGGCTTGAGAATCTCTAGGATGGCCCCCTTGGCCTGGGTTTCTGGCGGGAGGGGCGTGCGGGGTGGCTGAGCTGGCTATTGCGAATTCGTTCATGCCGCAGTACGCCAAGCTGGAGCCCAAGGTGCGCAAGGGCGTTGACGCGGCGCTCGCGAAGTTCGCGGAGCACACGCATGCGGGCCTGCACCTGGAAAAACTGCGGAACGCGCGGGACCCCCGTATTCGGACGATCCGGATCGACCAGTACTGGCGCGGGGTCGTGCTCGCGCCCGATCAGGGCGACGTGTACTGCCTGATCAGCGTGCTCGGGCACGACGACGCGATCGAGTACGCCAAAAGCCGGCGGTTCTCGGTGAACCGGCGGCTCGGCGTCCTGGAGGTCAGAGACGAGGGTGCCCTCGAGGAGATGTCGCCCGCGCTGGAGAAGGCGGCCGAGGGGACCGAGTACCGGCTGTTCGAGCACGTCTTCGACAAGGACCTCATGCGGCTCGGGATCGACGCGGAACTGATCCCGCTGGTCCGGCTGCTGACGAACGAGGCGCACCTGCAGGCGCTGGAGAAGCTCCTGCCGGAGCCCCAGTACATCGCGCTGCTGGCGCTAGTGCAGGGCATGAACCCGCAGGAGGCGTGGGCCGAGGTCGCCCAGTGCCTGCCGGTGGAGGAGTCGTCCGAGGAGGTCGATCCCGACGACCTCGTGGCGGCGATGCGGCGGACGCCCGGGCAGGTCGTGTTCGTCAACGGGCCCGAGGAGCTCCGGGACGTGCTCGCCCATCCGTTCGCGACGTGGCGTGTCTTCCTGCATCCGGTGCAGCGGAAGGTCGCTTTCAAGCGGTACAACGGGCCCGCGCAGGTGACGGGCGGGGCGGGTACGGGCAAGACGGTCACCGCGCTCCATCGGGCGAAGTTCCTGGCGGAGCGCGACGGCGCGCGAGTGCTGCTGACGACCTTCACGAAGAACCTGGCGGAGGCGCTGGGGGATCAACTCGCCTTGCTGGTGGACGATCCCGAGGTGCGCGGGCGGGTGCACGTCCGGAACGTCGACGCGTTGGCGTACGCGATCGTGGGGCGGCATCACCGGCCGGCCATCGCCGCGCAGAACCTCCTGGACCGGCTGTGGGAGGAGGCCGCGGAGGGGACGGCCCACTCCCCCGTGTTCCTGCAGCGGGAATGGGAGCAGGTCGTCCTCGCACAGGGGCTGGAGAGCGAGGAGGAGTACCTCGCGTGCACCAGGTCGGGGCGCGGGGTGCCGCTCGGGAAGGCGCAGCGGTCGGTGGTGTGGCGGGCGCTCCGGCATGTGACGGACGGGCTCGCGGCGGCGGGGAAGTCGACGTTCCCGCAGCTCGCGAACGAGGCCGCGGAGCTGGCCGGGGCGCCGGAGTACGACCACGTGATCATCGACGAGGCGCAGGACATCCATCCGACGCAGTGGCGGCTGCTGCGGCGGCTGGTGGCGCAGGGGCCGGACGACCTCTTCATCGTGGGCGACCCGCACCAGCGGATCTACGACAGCCACGTGTCGCTGGCGAGCCTCGGCATCAACGTGCGGGGACGCAGCACGAAGCTGAAGCTGAACTACCGAACGACGCAGGAAATCCTGCAGTGGTCCGTGCCGCTGCTGGGGTTCGCGCCCGCCCAGGGGCTGGACGACTCCGCGGACACGCTGGACGGGTACCGGTCGCCGATGCACGGACGCCGCCCGCTCGTCCGGGAGTACGGCAGCGCGGACGCGGAGATGGACGGGCTCGTCGCGCAGGTCCGGACGTGGATCGACGACGGAGTGGAGCCGGGATCGATCGGGGTCGCGGCGCGATACGTGTTCCTGGTGAAGAGGGTCGTTGGACGGCTCAAGGCGGCGGGCGTGCCCGCGTGCCAGGTGCCCGGCTCGTCCGACGGCGTGCAGGTGGGAACGATGCACCGGATGAAGGGGCTGGAGTTCCGCTGTATCGCGGTCGTGGGGGCGGACGAGAGTTCTCTGCCGTCCGGCCAGGCCCTCACGAGCGAGGACGAGGACCCGAAGGCGCACGCGCAGGACGTCCAGAAGGAGCGGTGTCTGCTGTTCGTGGCGTGCACGCGCGCGCGGGACCACCTGTACGTGTCGTACACGGACAGGCCCAGCCCTTTCTTGCCTAATTCAACTCGGTGAGAAGCGCCCTCAAGCCGGGGATCTGGGGGTGGGTTTCGCCGTTGCGGCCCACCAGCTCGGTAAGGAGCCCGGAGAGCTCCTCGCGGGCTTCGGCGGTTCGGCCCGCCGCGAGCTTCGCGCGGGCGATCTCCTCGCGGAGCCGCGGGACGAGCGCGTCGTCCGGACCGCGGCCGGGCGCGACGTCGCCGAGCAGCGCCTCCAGAGCGCGAAGCGCGGATCCGGTCGCCCCCAGCTGGGCGTGGCAGACCGCCTCCCGCTCGCGGCAGTGCAGGACCTGCGGGCCGTCCGGCCCCTCCCATTCGGCCAGGTCGGCGGCCGCCGAACGGTAGGCGTGGACGGCGCGCCGGTAGTCGCCGCCGTCGAACAGGACGTCGGCGAGCTCCGCCTGCAGGCGCTGCCACTCCGGATCGTCGTCGCCGAGGGCGAGCCGGGCGGGTTCGGCGAGGTCGGAAAGCAGTTCGGCGGCCTGCGTGTAGCGGCCCTCGCCCGCGAGGACGGCGGCCTCCTCGCGCGCCCGGACGACCTCGCCGCGGGTGGGGAGTTCGACGGGTTCCTCGACGCGGCGCGCGGCCGCGGCGACCTTGATGCGGCTGACGGCGTGCGCGTACAGGTGCGCGGGCGGGGACGTGACGATGCCCGGAAGCGGTTCGAGTGCGGAGACGAACTGCAGAAGCCGCTGGTAGACGTCCTCGGCGTCCCTGGGGCGGTCGCCGGGCTGTTTCTTGAGGAGTTCGAGGACGAGAGCGTCGAGACCGGAGGGGATGTCGGGGCGCAGCCGGCGGGGCGGGGCCGGGTCCTCGGTTTCGTGGCGGCGCATCACCTCGTACGGGGTCGCCCCCTCGAACACTCGGCGTCCGGTGAGCATCTCGTAAAGGACGCACCCGAGGGAGTACAGGTCGCTCTGCGGGCTCGGCGCCCCGTACACCTGCTCCATGGCCGTGTAGCCGGGCGTGTGGGGCGCGCCGAGGCCGGTGGTGGTGCGGCGCACGTCGTCGGGGCCGAGGGCGACCGCCGCGCCGAAGTCGAGGACCTTCACCGAGCCGTCCGGGCACAGCATGAGGTTGCCGGGCTTGAGGTCGCGGTGGACGAGCGGGCGCCGGTGGGCGACGCTCAGCACCGCGCAGACCTGCGCGGCGATCAGGGCCGCCCACGGGACCGGCAGCCGCTCGCGGGAGTCGACGACGTCGGCGAGGGTGAGGCCCTCGACGTACTGCATCACCAGGTAGAAGCAGTGGCCGCGGTCGGTGTCGCGGTGCCGCCCGAAGTCGTACACGGTCGGGACGCCGGGGTGCTCGAACCACGCGGTGCTGCGCGCCTCCTGCTCGAACCGCCCGGCGAGGGCCTCGTCGCCGACGACGGTGAACTTGACCGCGAGCCTGCGGTCGAGGAACCGGTCGTAGGCGCGCCAGACCTCGCCCATGCCGCCGCGCCCGATCGCCTGGTCCAGTTCGTACCGTCCGCGTTCTCCGAGGAGATCGCCGCGCCGCACTCGCACCTCCTCCGCCGGTCCGGACGCCGGCGGATCCGCCCGGCACCGTGTGCGTAGGGTACCGGCGTCCGCGGGGCGCGGCGAGCCTGCGCCGCCGCACGTCCGCGCAGGTGGCGCGGCCCGACGGCCGCTCACCGACAGCGGCGCGCTGACAGCATCGGCGGCGCCCGCTCCGGAGGTGGGCCCGGGGCGTCTCAAGACGGCCACATCATTGTTACTGCTTGTAGTTAAATAAATTCATAGAGTTAGCATGGTCCGCGCGGGATGGGTGTTCGTTCGGTCCGGGTTCGGCGCCCGCGACGAAGGAGTGACGGGTGAACTACGGGGACGAGCTACGGCGAGACATCGCGGCGGAAGGGGTCACTCCGCTCATCGGAGTGTTCGACATGTTCTCGGCCTCGGTGGCCGCGCAGCACTACGACGGCCTGTTCGTGTCCGGCTTCGGGTTCGCCGCCTCGTTCTACGGCCTGCCCGACATCGGCTTCATCGCCTGGCCGGACATGGTGGCGTTCACGCAGCGGCTGCGGCTGGCCTTCCCGCACCGGCACCTGCTGGTCGACATCGACGACGGCTATGTCGACAACGAGGTCGCCTGCCACGTCATCGAGCAACTGGAGCTGATCGGCGCCTCCGGGGTGGTCCTGGAGGACCAGAAACGGCCGCGCCGCTGCGGCCACGTCGACGGCAAGCGACTCCTCCCCCTGCCGGAGTACCTGGACAAGCTGGCGACGGTGCTGCAGACCCGGCGCAACCTGGTGGTGGTGGCGCGGACCGACGCCACCGGGGAGGAGATGCTGCGGCGTGCCGAGGCCCTCGCCGCCACCGCCGCCGACGTCGTCCTGGTCGACGGGATCGGCAGCATCGAGGGCATCCGCCGGATTCGCGAGGTCATCGGCGACAAGCCGCTGCTGTTCAACCAGATCGCCGGCGGCAAGTCGCCGCGCCTGTCGCTGCCGGAACTGGCCGCGCTCGGGGTGAACGTCGCCGTCTACAGCACCCCCTGCCTCTTCGCCGCGCACACCGCCATGGAACAGGCGCTCCTGCGCCTCAAAGGGGAGGACGGCCGGCTCCCCGAGCCGACGTCCGGCGGCGTCGGCGTCAGCGAATCCCTCGCGCTGCTGCAACGCAACATCAGCCGACACCGCTCCGCCGCACAGCGCCCGTCATGAACGGGCCTCGCTCGATCCGGCTGGACGCCGCGGGCGCCCAGCCGCAGCCAGCCCGCGACGAAGTCGGGGTCGCTGCGGGCGGGGTCGACGCGGACGATCGTCAGTCCGGGCCCGAGGACCGGGCCGTCCTCGGCGGCGACGCGGGCGACGGGGTGGCGGGCGATCTGGGAGACGACGATGTCGCGGGCCCGGATCCGGACGTGGTCCGCGTCGGGGGCCGCGGCCCCGGTCGGGCCCCGGCCGCGGGCGGCGTCGTCCAGCGTAAGGACGGGCACGGTGCCCTCGTCCATCCGGATGCGGGGCGACACCCGCAGGAGCTGCAGGACGCCGGCCTTCGCCAGCTCGCCGATCGTCGTCATCGCGGGCTCGTCGCCGCCCCGCGCCTGTCTCAGCAGGTCCAGCGCGGTGACGGCCCGGGGCAGCGCGGCGGCGGCGCTCTCGAGGCGCTCGCGTTCGCGGGTGAAGGCGCCCCCGGCGGACGGCGCGGTGCGCTGCGGCAGGTGCCGCGCGGGGTTGAGGTCGACCTCGTCGTCGAGCAGGTCGATGATGCGGACGACGGTCGCGGCGCCGCGCTGCGGACGGCCGTCGAGGTAGCGGCGCCACGCGTCCACGGCGGCCTCGTGGTACGTGCCGGGCTCGGCGGACACGTCCGCCATCAGGACGTCGTCGGCGGGCTGGTCGCCCGGGGCGGGGCGGCGCAGCACCCAGACCGAGACCGCGACGGCCATGTTCGGCACGGCGCCCGCGGGGAGTCCGACGACGGCGCGCAGCGCGCCGCGGCGCAGCAGCTCGGCGCGGATGCGGCGGCCCGAGCGGCGGGCGGCCACGGCGGGCGGCACCAGCATCACGACGAGGCCGCCCGGCGCGGCGTGCGCGAGCCCGTGCTGCAGCCAGGCGAGCTCCGACTCCATGCGGGGCGGCAGCCCGTACTCCCACCGGGGGTCGCCGGTCAGCTCCTCGTATCCCCAGTTGCGGTCGTTGAACGGGGGGTTCGTGACGACGAGGTCGGCGGCGCGTCCGGCGAACGCGTCGTCGCGCAGGGAGTCGCCCGGACGGACCTCGGCCGGGGCCCCGCGCAGTGCGAGCTGTACCGCGGTCATGCGCGCGGTCGTCTCGTCTATCTCCTGCCCGAGGAGCTCTTGCACGTTCTTGTAGACGTCGTGGGCGGTGGTCAGGAACGCACCCGTGCCGCAGGCGGGGTCGAGGACGGTGCGAGGCGTTTCGGTCGCGAAGTCGAGCATCAGCCGGACGACCGGTTCGGGCGTCATGTACACGCGGCGGCTGTGGTGCTCCAGGTAGCGCGTGCGTAGGAACTCGAAGGCGTCCGCGGTGCCGAGTTCGTCGGCGAGCCCGGCGAGCGCGCGCGCCAGGGGGACGTGGGCGGCGGCGTCGAAGGAGGCGGGGAGCCGGTCGGTGTGCGCGCGGACGGCCGCGGCGAGCGCCTCGCCGGCGCGGTCGTCCGGGAAGGCGGACAGGTCGTTCCGGAGGGACGGGTCCGCGTGCAGGGAGAGCAGGAAGGCCCCGGCGAACGTCATGACGTCGGACAGTTCGACGTCGGCGGCGGCGGCCTGCCGGAGGGTCTGCCAGACGCGCTCGCGCAGCGGCGGGTCGGCCAGTTTGCCCTGGTCGCGCAGCCAGCCCTCGATCTGGCCGAGGGAGAACGTCGGGCTGGTGGCGGTGCCGCCGACCGGCTGCGGGAAGTCGTCGTGCCGGCGCCGCCAGTTGCTCACCGCCGCGCGCCCCACACCCGCCAATCGGGCGATGTCGGCAGCGGTCACGGTCGCATCGTTCGACACACCAGCACTCCCTCCAGCCGACGTTCAGGCGGCGTTCAGTGATCACACCTTAGCGGTACCGGCCGGTCGGGCCGGTTGACCTGGTTCACGGTATCGCGGATCCGCGCCGGTGGAGGTGACTACTTGGGCGACGATTCGTAGGTTGATTGCGTTCACATCGGTATTGTGCTTTGCTGTGAACATCAGGCGCCTCGCTGGACGAGCGCGGCGCTGGGCGCGACACCGAGGTGCCGCCGAGAACCACGGAGAGAGCATGAATCCCGGCCACGGAATCCCCGCACCAGGTCCGCAGCCCGCGGGCCCGCACGGTCCGCAGCACCTGCCGCCGCACCCGCCCCTTCCGCCGCACGGGCACCCGGCGGTCCCCCCGCCCCGGCGGCGCGGCAAGGGCTGCCTCTACGCGGCCGTCGGCGGCGTCGCGGCCCTGTTCCTGATGGTGGCGTGCGGGGCGATCGTCTCGACCGCGTCCGACCCGGCGGCCACGTCGTCCGGCACGGACGCCGGGTCCGCCGGGACGCGCGGCGAGGAGGCCGCCGCGGGCGGCGCGGGCACCGGGAAGGGCGCGGACTCGGAGAAGAGCGCGGAGCCCCGGAAGGGCGGGGCGAAGGTCGCCGACGGGATCGGGCGCGAGTACCGGGACGGCAAGTTCGCCTTCACCGTCACCAAGGTGAAGAAGGGCGTCGCGCGGGTCGGGAACCAGTACGCGGGCTCGGAGGCGCAGGGGCAGTACGTCCTCGTCCACATCACCGTCGAGAACATCGGCGACGAGGCCCGCATGTTCGACGGGACGAACCAGACGCTCATCGACACGAAGGGGCGCGAGTTCGAGGCCGACACCGAGGCGGCGATCTGGAGCAACCGGGACACGCGGTCGTTCCTGGAGCAGATCAACCCCGGGAACTCGGTGAAGGGCGTCGTCATCTTCGACGTCCCGAAGAACGTGAAGCTCAAGGCCATCGAACTCCACGACTCGATGTTCTCCGGCGGCGTCACCGTCCCCCTGGGCGGACGCTGACGCGCCCCGCGGCCGCCCGAACCGTCGTCATCACGGGAGTGGAATTGAGCGAGATCTCCTGGGTTCTGACCGTCCCCCAGCCCGCCGCGTGGGCCATCGCCCACGGCCACCAGGACGTCTACAACCGCACCTATCCGACCGACCGGCGCGGCTGGTTCGCGATCTGCGCGGGCCGCGCCGCGGACTCCGGGCTCCTCGCGGCCACCGCCCGGCTCACCGGCCGCACCCCGGCGCAGGTCGCGCGGGAGGCGGCCGAGCGGGACGCGATCGTGGCCGTCGCCCGGCTCGCGGACGTGTGCAACGAGCCGTCCTGCGCCTGCGGGCCGTGGGCGCGGGACCGCTACGTCCACTGGCGGTTCGCGGACGCGGTCCTCCTCCCCGAGCCGGTGCCCGCGCCCCGCGAGGTCGGGATCTGGAAGCCGCCGAAGGACATCGCCGACGCCGTGGCGCTGCAGTGGCGCGCGGCGGCCGGCGAACCCGCCGACCACACCGCGGTCCGGGACGGCCTGCTGCCGCTCCCGGCCGCCGGCTACCGCCGCGTCCTGCTCCTCGGGACCACCGGCGCCGGCAAGACGACCGTCGTCCGGCAGCTGCTCGGCACCGACCCGGAGACCGAGCGGTTCCCGTCCACCTCGACCGCCAAGACGACCGTCGCCGACACCGAGCTGGTCCTGACGCCGGACGGCCCGTACCGCGCGGCCGTCACGTTCGCGGGCCGCGACGAGGTCGCCGCCCACCTGCGCGACAACGTCTGGGAGGCGGCCCGCGCGGTGCTGGAGGAGCGCCCGGAAAGGATCGTCCAGGACCGGCTGCTCGACCACGTCGGCCAGCGGTTCCGGTTCAGCTACCTGCTGGGGCGCGCGGCCGCGCCAGGCGCCGCGGACCCGTCCGACGAGCCCGACGACCTCGACGACGACGCGGCGGCCCTGGGCCCGCCGGACGCCGCGCCCGACCCGGGCACCACCGAGCTCGTCCGGACCTCGGTCCGGGAGCTGCGGCGGTTCGTCCGCGCGGAGCTCGCGCGGCTCGGGCCCGGCGCGCCGGCGGAGGCCGTCGAGGACGAACTGGAGACCCGCGTGCGCCGCTCCCCCGTGGCCGACCGGATCGTCGCGGCGCTCCTCGCCGCCGTCCACGACCGGTTCGCGCTGCTCGGCGAGGGCGAGCTGCGCCGCGCGGACGGCTGGCCGGTGTCGTGGACGTGGCGCAGCGACGACCGCGCCGAGTTCCTGCGGGTGATCACCCGGTTCTCCAGCAACCAGGCGGCGTTCTTCGGGCACCTGCTGACGCCGCTGGTCGACGGCGTCCGCGTGGCGGGCCCGTTCCGCCCCCGGTGGGCCGGGCGCGCTCCCCGGCTCGTCCTCATCGACGGCGAGGGCCTCGGCCACGCGCCGGGCTCCGTCGCCGAGGTCTCCACCCGGCTGCGGCGGCGGCTCGACGAGGTCGACGCGATCGTCCTCGTCGACAACGCGCAGCAGCCGATGCAGGCCGCGCCCGTCGCCGTCATGCGGACCGCCGCCGCGACCGGCAACGGCGGCAAGCTGTTCTTCGTCTTCACCCACTTCGACCTGGTCAGGGGCGACAACCTGCGGTCGTTCCCGGACCGCGAGCGGCACGTCCTCGGCTCGGCGGAGAACGTCCTCGGCGACGTCCGGGAGGAGCTCGGCATCGCCGAGCGGGTGCTGCGCCGCCGCCTGGACGACGCGCGCTTCTTCGTCGGCGGCATCGACCGGCTGCTCGCCCCCGACCTGGTCGACCCGGCCCGCCCGAAGGCGGCCCGCCGCACGATCGGGCAGCTCAACGCCCTCCTCGACGCCCTCACCGCGGACGCCGTCCCCCCGGAGACCGGCCCGTCCCGCCCGGTCTACGACCGCGCGCAGGTCACCGCCGCGGTCGTCGAGGCCGCGCGGGCCTTCCACGTCCGCTGGCGCGGCGCCCTCGGCGACACCCCCGCCCCGGACGTCCCGCGCCGGCACTGGTCCACGGTCAAGGCCCTCACCCGGCGTCTCGCGGAGGGCCACACCGACGAGTTCAAGGACCTGCGCCCCGCCGCGAGCCTGCGCACCGCCCTCGAGTACGCGCTGTACCGGGCCCTGCAGCGCCCGGTCGGCTGGACCGGCGCCGAACCCGACGCGGACGACCGGGAGGTCATCGTGGGCGAGATCGCCGGGGCCCTCGCCAAACGCCTCATCGCCCCCGTCGACCGCCTCGTCACCACCGGCCCGCGCCCCGCCTGGGCGCGCGCCCACGAGGAGCACGGCAGGGGCTCGACCGTCCGCCGCGGGGGCGCGAGTGCAGACGTTGAAGGGATGCGAGGGCGTACGTGACCGGTGATGCCATGACGCGGGAGCGGATCGGGCACCTGTACGACTATCTGGGGGCGCTCGCGCAGGAGGTGTACGCCAAACCCGTCCGGCATCTGGGCGACCACGAGGTGCAGGTGGCGCCGGGCGACCTGCCGGACCACCGGGCGGTGCGGCTGGTGTCCCCGGCCGGTGGCGGCACCGGGGAGGCGTGGCTGCGGGTCGGCAAGACGCCGAAGCCGAAACCGCCCGCGTACCCGCCGGAGATCGCCGGGCTGCTGCGCGGGGTGGGCCGCGGCGCCCCCGGCGTCCCGCCCGAGCTGCCGGACGACCTCGCGGAGCGGGCCGGTGAAGAGGCCGCCGGCAACGCCCGCGCGGTTCTGGCCGCCTGGCGCGCGGACGTGTGGGAGCCGTGGGCTGAGGCGGCCCGCGCCGCGCTCGCCGCCCGGGACCTGTACGAGACGCTGTTCCGGCTGCGGCAGCGGATGCGCGCCGACGAGGCCACGCACGAACTGGTGTGGGGCCACGGGATCCTGGGCTGGCACCACGGCGGGCACCGGATCTGCCATCCGCTGCTGGTCACGCGGACGCGGGTGGCGTTCGACGCGGCGTCCGGGGAGATCTCGATCACGGCCGACGGGCCGACCGCCCTGGAGCTGGACTGCCTGCAGGGCCTCGGCGTCCCGGGGCTGGACCGGCTCGCCCCGATCGCCGAGGAGCTGCGCGCGGAGCCCGTCGACCCGTGGGCGCCCGACGAGGCGCGTCGGCTGTACCGGCGGCTCGTCGCCCCCCTCGGGCTGGACGCCCGCATCGACGACGGGGCCGCGGCCCCGGAGATCGGCCCGACCCCGGTCATGGCCGGGACGTGGCGGCTGTTCGTCCGGAAACGTCCGGTGATGTTCCCGCGCTTCTTCGAGCGGCTGAAGCAGACGGTCGCCGCGGGCGGGCGGCTGCCCGCGCCGATGGTGGCGCTGGCGACCGGCGACGACGCGCCGGCGGACGTCCCCGCGGACGACTGGGCGCCGGTCGCCGAACGGCTGCTGCTGCCGCTCGCCGCGAACGACGAGCAGGAGCAGATCGTCCGCAAGCTCGCGTCGCACAGCGGCGTCACCGTCCAGGGCCCGCCCGGCACCGGCAAGAGCCACACGATCGCGAATTTGGTGTCGCACCTGGTCGCGCACGGCAAGCGGGTGCTGGTCACCGCGCACAAGGACCAGGCGCTCGCCGTCCTGCGCGACAAGATCCCCGACGAGCTGCGGGACCTGTCGCTGGCGGTGCTCGGGTCGTCGTCGGCCGACCTGACCGCGCTGCAGCAGTCCGTCCAGGCGATCACGGGGACGGCCGACGGGATCGACGAGGAGCGGGAGCGGCGCGCCACGGAGGCGCTGCGAGAGCGGCTCGACGCGGTGACGGCCGAGGTGCTGGCGCTGCGCAAGCGGCTGCGGACGTCCCTGGAGCGCGAGCAGGAGACGCTCGAGCTCGACGGCTTCCCCCGGCCCGCCGCCGAGGTCGCCGACCGGCTCGCCCGGCGGCAGGGCGAGCTCGACCTGATACCCGACCCGGTGCCCGCCGGGTCGCGGCCGCCGCTGGACCCCGGCGAGCTCGCCGAGCTGTACGCGCTGGCCGGGGAGATCGGCGAGCGGGACGCCCGGGACGCGGTGCTCGACCTGCCGCCCGCCGACCGGCTCCCGCCGGGCGGGCGGCTCGCGGAACGCTGGGCGGAGCTGCGGCGGCTCGCGGACGTCCTCGCCGGGTACCGCGACTACGTCGCCGACCCGGCCGTCCTCGACGCCGCCGGGGAGCCCGCGCTCGCGCGGCTCGCCGAACGCTGCGGGCAGGCCGCCCGCGCCCTCGTGGACCTGCAGGAACCGTGGTTGCAGCGGCTGCGCGACCAGGTCGTGCAGTCCCCGCGGTGGCGGGAGCTCTGGGAGGGGCACGCGCGGCGGCTCGGCGCGGACGCCGCCGAATGCGCGCGGCTGCGGGCGGCGACGGCGGGCGCGGCGGTCGAGCTGCCGCCGGGCCCGCCCGGCGAGACGCTCGCGCTGCTGGAGCAGGCGCGAGCCCGGTTCGCGCAGGGCAAGAAGGTGTCCGGGCTGACGCAGCGGTCGCTGGCGCAGTTCCTCAAGGGCACCGTGCTGGACGGCGAGACGCCGCGCACCGCCGCGGACGTCGAACGCGTCATCGCGTTCGTGGAGCTGCGGCGCCGCCGGGAGAGCGCGGTGCGGCTCTGGCGGGACGAGCTCGTCGCCGCGCTCGGCGCGCCCGAGCCCGCCGCCGGCGCCGCCGTCGAAATTTGGATCGACGCGCGGGTCCAGCAGATCGCCGCCGCGCTGGCCTGGGAGTTCGGCGAGTGGCCGCGGCTGCGCGCCGAACTGTGCGCGATCGTCGCGCCCGACGCCGTCCCGCACCGGCCGTCCCCCGACGACCTGCACCGGCTCGCCTCGGTGCTCGGCGGGCTGACGGCGCGGGCCCGGCAGCGGGCCGTCCAGGCCGAGCTGGACGCCCTCGCCGCCCACGTGGCGGACGGGCGCGGCCGCCCGGGGGCGAGCCCGCTGTGGACCGACCTCGCGAACGCCGTCAGGCAGCGCGACCGGGGCATCTGGGACGCCGCGCTGGCGGGCGCGGCCCGGCTCGCGGCGCTCCGGCCGCGGGTCGCGCGGCTGACCGAGCTGCACGACCGGCTGGCGGCCGCCGCTCCGCAGTGGGCGCGCCGCATCCGGGAGACCGGCGGGGACGCCGCCGCGTGCGGCGACCCGGCCCGGCTCGACGAGCTGTGGGAGTGGCGGCGCGCCGAGACGTGGCTGCGCGCGATCATCGACGCGGACGATCTCGGCGCCGTCCAGCGGCGCCTCGACGCGGCGCAGGAGGAGCAGCGGCGCGTCACGCTCGAGCTGACGCGCCGCTCGGCGTGGCTCGCCATGAAGGGCAACCTCGGCGCCGACCGGCGCCGCGCCCTGGTCGGCTGGCTGCAGACCCTCCGCAAGATCGGCAAGGGCACCGGGGCGAGCGCGGGCAAGTGGCGCGCGGAGGCCCGGCGGCTGATGCCGGAGGCGATGGGCGCCGTCCCGGTGTGGATCATGCCGTACTACCGGGTGGCGGAGTCGTTCGACCCGGTGGTCGCCCCGCCGTTCGACGTCGTCGTCATCGACGAGAGCAGCCAGTGCGACGTGTTCGCGCTCGGGCTGCTCGGCCTCGGCCGCAAGGTGGTCGTGGTCGGCGACGACAAGCAGATCAGCCCGTCCGCCGTCGGGATCCGCCGCGACCGCGTGGACGAGCTGATCCGCACCCACCTGCCGACGCTGCCGAACTCGATGCTGCTCGACATGGAGTCGAGCCTGTACGACGCGGCGACCCGGCTGTTCCCCGGGGTCGTCCGGCTGCGGGAGCACTTCCGCTGCCTGCCGCGCATCATCGAGTTCTCCTCGCAGCACTACTACGGCGGGGAGATCCAGCCGCTGCGGGAGGAATCGGACGTCCGGCTGCCCGGGCCCGCCGTGCGGGCGGTGCACGTCCCGGACGGCGTCCGGCGGGACCTGCCGATCGGCGACGTCAACGAGGCGGAGGCGCACGCCCTCATCGACCGGGTCGTCCAGTGCTGCGCCGACCCCGCCTACGACGGCCGGACGATGGGCGTCATCTCGCTGCTGAGCAGCAGCAGGCAGGCCCACTACATCGACGAGCGGCTCATGGACAAGCTCGGCCCGGAGGAGTACGAGCGCCGCGGGCTCCGCTGCGGCGACTCCTACAGCTTCCAGGGGGACGAACGGGACGTCGTGTTCGTCAGCGTCGTCGCCGACTCGGCCCGCGCGCCGTTCACGTCCCGCCGGTACGAGCAGCGCGTCAACGTCGCCGCGAGCCGCGCCCGGGACCAGATGTGGGTGTTCCACAGCGTCCGGCCGAACGACCTGCATCCCGACGATCAGCGGGCGGCGCTCGTCCGGTACGCGTCCGACGGGCCGCGGTCCGCGGATGCGGCCGCCGACCCGGAGTCGCGCTGCGAGTCCGACTTCGAGCGCCGCGTCCTGCGCATGCTGCTGGACCGCGGCTACCTGGTCACCCCGCAGCATCCGGTGGGCAACCTGCGGATCGACCTCGTCGTCCGGGGCGGCGGCCGCAAGCTCGCCGTCGAATGCGACGGGGACAAGTTCCACGGCCCCGACCAGTGGGAGGACGACCTGCGCCGGCAGACCGTCCTGGAACGTCTCGGCTGGCGGTTCTGGCGGGTGCGCGGCAGCGTCTTCTACCGCGATCCCGAAGCCGCGATGTCGGAGCTGTGGCCGCTCCTCGACCGACTCGGCATCACCCCGGGCGGCGACCCGCCGCCCGAACCGGCCGAGGTCTCGCCGACCGCGCCGCTTGCCGGACCGGACGCCGATCCCCGTCCGGCCGGGCTCTCGCTCTCGCCGGAACCGACCGGCACGCCGGGCACGGCTCCCGTGGACCCCGCCCCGGTCGTCCCGCCCGCCGCCGACCGCGCGCCCGACCGTCCGGGCGCCGTGGAGGCCCGGACGCTGGAGTTCCTGGAGCTCGCCGGTGCTTCCCGAGACACTCCGGCGGACGGGCCCGCCGAGCCGGCGCGGGCCCCGGACGGTCCGCCGCGCGGCCGGCGGAGCACCGGGGAGCAGGTCCGGGCGTGGGCGCGGGCGAACGGGCGGCACGTCGGCTCCCGCGGCCGGATCGCCAAGGCGATCGTCGACGACTACAACTGGGAGCACCCGGACGCCCCCTATGATCCGGACCGGTGAGCAAGCCTCGCCGACTTTTCCGAATCGGTGGTTGATCGAGTTCACGCGTGCTCTAATGGTCGTGGTCATCCCCTAGCGCTGGAGCGGACATGCCCTTCGGAAACTGGACGCCGCACGAGGAGCTGAGCGGCGATCCCGGCGTCATCCGGCTCTCGGCGAGCCTGCTCGACCGCGACGACCGGCACTGCCGCGACTTCGCCGCGCTCAAGTCCCGCCCGCGGGTGTGGCCGCGCAGGCGGGGGGCGCGGCGGTACGCGCCGTGGGAGACGTTCCCGCTCGGGCTCGTGATGGACGCCCTGAACCTGACCGAGTTCGGGGACGTCCCCGCGGAGGACGCGATCGACAAGGCGCTCGGACGGGCGCGGTCGGCGGTGCACCCGGGGGTCGCGGTGTGGGTGCGGCACGCGTTCGACGCGTACCTGCGGGCGGCCGAGTGGATCGCCGACGACCTCGAGGCCGAGGGTGTCGCGGTGCGTCCGGAGCCGCTGCCGCGGGTCGTCCAGGCGGAGTCGGCCGCGGAGCTGCGGGTGCTCACCGCGTGGGGACGCTGGTACGGGTCGGCCGACGGCGCCGTGCGGGAGTTCCGGCGGCTCCGGGTGGGGCGCCCCGGCGAGCGCGACGCGCCGTCGAACGACGCGCTCGCGTTCGTCGCGGCGGCGGGCCTGCGCGCGGAGAGCGACGTCTACCGGGACCTGCCGGTCGAGGTGCTCCCGGACGAGGTCGCACCGCAGCGCGTCCGGCTGGTCGAGGTCGTCCTCACGGGGGACGCGCCGCCGCGGGTGCTCGTGGACGCGCCGCCCGCCGAGGTCCGCCGCGTGTACCGGGAGCGCACCAGGCCGATCGTCACCGACATCGCGTTCGGCGTGGGCACCCGGCCGGGGTCCGACTGCGTCGACTGCAAGGTGCTGCCGACGTGCGGCGCGGTCCCGGACGTCCCGGGCCTGCTCGGCCTCGAGGGGCGCGGCACGCACCGCCGCACCTGGTCGGTGACGACCGGCCGCCAGTACCTCGTGTGCCCGGCGCAGGCGCACCTGCGGGAGCTGCACATCCCCGCCGCGCAGCGCTCGGACGGGACGGCGGCGCGGCGGGGACGCGCCGTGCACCGGTGGCTCGAGCTGGCGCACGGCCGCGCCGGCGCGCCGGCGTGCACCCGCGGCGACCTCCCCGACCCGGCGGGCGGGCTCGGCATCGCCGCCGGCGTCCTGACGCCCGAGGAGTACGCGGACGCCCACCCGTACCTGGCGGCGCACGTGGAGGTGTGCCCGCTGCGCGAGCCGTCCGCGGACGTCCGGCCGGAACCCGCGGTGGCCGCGCACGACACCGAAGCGGACGTCGTGGTCATCGCCCACCCCGACCTGATCCGCACCACGGGCGGCACCGTCGTGTACCGGGAGCAGAAGACGACGCAGGGCGCTCCCCCGGCCGGGGACGCCCGGACGGTCTTCACCCTCGTGCCCCAGCTGGCGCTGGCCGTCCTGCTGATGAAGCACGGCGTCCTCGGCGGCGACGGCGGCGGCATCGTCGAACTGGAGACGATGACGCCGTCGGGCGCGGAGGTGCTGCGGTTCGACGTGTGGGACCCCGACGTCCGGGAGGCCGCCCGCGAGGTGATCACGTCGATGACCGCCCGCTGGCACGCCGACGCGTCCTTCCGCGCGCTGCCCGGCCCGTGGTGCGGCGGCTGCCCGGTCGCCGACTGGTGCCCCGACCGCGCGCCGAACGACCCCGGCGCCCCGATCGTGGTGGACGGCGTCCGCATCGACCCGCTCACCGGCGAGGTCCTCGGCGACGCCGTCACCGGCCGCGCCGCCGCGGTCGCCGACGGCGTCACCGACCCGACCGAGGAACCCCCGCCCTTCTGACCCCGCTTCGAAGCAGGCCGACCCTCGCCGCATCGAGACACACGCGCATGACCTCGAGAAGGAAGTCATCCCGCAGATCAAAAAGGCGAAAGACACCATCAACGCGGACGGCGTCTACAACCTCGAGGGCGGCGACTTCAGCCCCGCGTGCATGGCGGCGGCCGGCGCCTATCCGATCAGCGTCCAGTTCGCCTTCGAGGACGTCAAAATGCTGATGACCACCGTGAAAGGCTACTCGGAGAAGATCGTCAAGGCGGCGGACACCTACCGGAAAACCGAGCAGAAGAACGCGGACCACGGCCGCTGACCGACCGCCACGACGGGAGACCCTCCACAATGGGAAATACGGACAGGCCCGGAGACGGTCAGCAGCCGCCCCGCCAGACCGGTGACCGGCAGACGCCTCCGCGCGAGCCCGCGCAGGGAGAGCCCGCCCCTCGGGAGAGCCCGCGGCAGGAGCCGGCGCCCGCGGCGCAGAACCGCCCCCCGGCGGAGCAGGGACGCCCGGCACGCGAGCCCGCCGCCCAGAAGCAGCACACGCAAGGACTCAAGGCCGGCGCCGCCGGCGGTGCCGGGGCCGCGGGCGCGGCGGCACTCACCGGGCTGCTCGGCGGTTCGGTCGTGGGCACGCACGAGAGCCTCATGCCGATCGCGACGGCCCTGGCGATGGGGGCGGGAATCGACCTTCCGCCCGCTTTCATCGTCGCCTTCCTCTTCAAGGAGGGCACGGGGAAGACCACCAAGCTGGAGAAGTGCGCCCAGGAGTGGGACAAGGCCGCCAAGGAACTGCAGGTCGCCGCTCAGAACATCGCCCAGCTCGTGAAGGACATCCCGGGCGAGGCGTGGACCATGGACGACCGGCCGCTCTACGAGCGGGAGGTCGAGAACTTCGGGCAGCAGGTCGAGGCCCTGACGGCCTACTTCAACGCGGTGAGCGTCTCGATAATGATCACGGCGTGGGCCCTGTTCGCCTACTCCGTCTTCGCGAGCGCCATGGGCGCCTACCTCGCCGGGCTCGCCTTCGTCGCCGGCGCGTCGCTGCTGTCGGTCGTGGGCGCCCCCGCCTATGCCCAGTGCTTGGCCCTTGCCACCACGGCCCTGACCATCACCAAGGTGGCGGTGGGCATTCTCATCGCGGCAAGTGCGGTGTCCGCGGGCGTGATGCTGGTCAAGATGCACACCACCGCCGGTTCCCAGGAGGGCAACGGCGCCGCGAACGTCGACGCCGTCCTCGGCAAGGCGTGGGCGACCGGCTCGGCGGGTGCGGCCGCCAACATCACGGAGGGCATCGCCAGCACCGGTCTCAATTTCCTCGGCAGGAAGGGCCTCGCGCCCACGGGCCAGCTCGACCTGGACGCCGACCGGGACATCGAGAAGACGTGGAACGTCGGCATCGGCGGCAAGGCGACGAGTGCCGCCGGAGTGCTGGAGGGCGAGGGCGGCTACCACGCGAAAATCCGGGACGGCGACCTGCAGGGACAGGATGTCGAACTCAAGCCGATCTACAACATCACTGAAGGGAACTTCAGCAAGAAGGCCGAGGACGAGACTCCCCCGTGGGACAAGAACCTGTAGGCCCGGCCCCGGCTTTCGTCACATACCGGAGGACGCGGCAGCGGCGGACCCACCCTGAACCTTTTTCCGCGCAGAACCGGCTGTTCGGGGAGCATACACCGGACCGGCGAACGGTCGCGGATTCCTTCAGGCCGCACGCAGCAGGCTTCGAATTCTTTTTCCGGACGGCCCGAAAACTCGGGCGCCCAGCGGCGGCCGCCGCGTTCCCGGCCCGGCGGACCATTCCCGGGACGGCCGGGCCGGGCGGGGGTCAGAAGCCCATGTCGGAGGTTCGGCCGATGTTGCGGGCTCGGCGGTTCATCTCCTCCTTGTACCACTCGATGAACTCCTCCTGGTGGCTCATGTAGGACGCGTGGGCGTCGGAGTGGCCGGGGTACGGTTCGGCGCCCGGGTCGAGGGGGGACGGGGGCGTGTAGGAGGACGTGGCGATCGAGGTGTGGAGGCGCTCGTCGAGGCCGGTGGCGATGACGTGGGCGGCGAGGAGGGTACGGAGGTGGGGCTGGGCGGACGGGTTGACCTGGGTGGCCGAGCCGGACACGAGGCGGCGGGCCCACAGCGTCCCGTCGGGGCCGAGGTAGCGGACGGCGTCGGACGCGGGGTCCTGCGGGGCGTTCGGGTCGGCGGACGGGGGCAGCGCCATCCGGACGACGACGTCGCACAGCGCCTGGTGGTTCGGGTCGCGCAGGTGGGCGCGGCCGGCGACGAGGGTGAGGCCGTCGGTGTCGAGGGGGCCGGAGGGCGGGTCGAGGGCCGCGCGGTGCTCGTTGGTGAGGTGCCCGATCGGACGTCCGTCGGGCGCGACGACGGCGTAGTGCGGCGGGCAGACGTTGCCGGCGAGCTTGTCGGGGCGGTCGACGAAGAAGAGCGTCGCGTTCTGGGCGTCCGCCACCCGGAGGGTGACGCGCGGGACGTGGTGCTGGGCGTTGGGCGGGGTCAGGGTCGGTCCGGAGGAGCGCATGAACCGCTTGAGGAACCCCTCTTTCCGCTCCTCCCCCACGACGACCGGGGACACGTCGGCGAGGACGGCGCCGGTGCCGGGGTCGGTCAGGCGGTAGTGCAGGTCCTGGGGCAGGGACTGCAGGTCGAACTGGGAGGCTTGGAACACGTTCGTCACCCTCGGATGTCGCGCGGACGGTCTGCCTGCCGGATGCTACCGGCGGCCGCGCGGCGGGCGGGGGCCGTCGGCCAGGGCGCGGAGGCGGGCGGCGGCCTCGGCGAGCTCCTCGGACGCGACGACGCAGGCGGTGATGTGCTCGTGCAGGGCGGTGAACAGCCAGTCGGGCGCGGCGTCGTGGGTGCGGAGGCGGGCGGCGAGGGCGCGGAGGCGGTCGGCGCATTCGGCCATGGTCCGGGCGTCGGCGGCGAGGACCGCGCCGTGGTCGCGGGTCACGCGGGGACGCCTTCGGTGCGGGTCGAGCGGTGCTCGCGGGACGTCCGGCACAGCAGCGGACGGGCGCCGTCCAGGCCCAGGAGGCGCAGGCGGCGGGCCATCGGGTGGTCGCCCCGGACCGTCAGGCGGGCGCGGGGCGCGGGGTGCAGGCGGGCGGGTCCGCGGACGTCGATGCGGGAGCGCAGCGGCGTCCCGCCGAGGAGGGAGCGGACGGCGACGCCGCGTTCGGCCGCCGGGAGCGCCGGGCCGAGGTCGCCGGCGAGGGACGCGGCGTCGCCGATCGCGAGGGCGGGTTCGAGGGCGACGGGCGCGGTGGTGGCGGCGTGCCCCCACAGTTCCCGGGCGATCTCGGTCGTGGCGGCGGTGCTGTAGACGGAGTCGACGAAGCGGACGGCGAGCGGGCTCCGGACGGCGATGCCGAGGTGCGCCTCGCGGTAGGGGCCGAGGCTCGTGTCGCGGTTGTCGAAGGCGTGCAGGACGACGAGGGCGCGGCCGCCGAGGAGGGCGGGGCGTCCGGGGCCGAGCAGGGCGCGGGCCGGGCCGGGGTCGGCGGTGAACCAGGCGGTGAGGGCGGCCCCGGACCGGCAGGTGATCGGCAGGTCGAGTTCGCGGCCGGCGACCGTCCGGCGGGTGCGCGCGGCGGGGGCGGGGTCGTCGAACAGCCGGTACACCTGCGAGCGGGTGACGGGGCCGTGGTAGCGGGCGAGGCGGCGGTCGATCTCCGCGCGGTGCTCGGGGAGGTCGTCGGCGAGGTTGGCGGTGTAGTGCTCGGCGGAGTGGCAGGCCGGGAACAGGTGGGTGGGGTCGGTGTAGTCGACGACGTACCAGCCGGGCCGGTCGATGCACGTCCCGGCGCCCTGGCCGTCGAGGGCGGGGATGATGTCGTGCTGGTTGGTGACGCTGGCGACCCAGGTGTCCGGGGACGCCGGGCGCTTGAAGTCGACCGGGGAGCCGACCGCGACGACGTGCGTGACGGTGCGGCGGGCGCAGAAGCCGGCGTCCTGCGCGAGGCTCATGACGGCCGCGCCGCCGGCGCTGTGGCCGATCAGCGCGATCTCCGCGCCGGGCGGGACGCCGTAGTCGTCGATGGCGCGGGCGAGCGCGCGGCTGTAGGGGCCGCTGTCGCGGACGGTGCTGCTGAACGCGCCGAGCAGGTCGCAGGGCGAGGCGTCGTCGGGCACGCCGAGCTTCATGCCGGGCGCGTGGACGACGTGGCGGTCGGTGCCGTCGGGGCCGCGGACGGTCTGGACGAGCACCCGCCCGCCGGGCCCGAGGGCGCAGATGTTGGCGAGGAAGTCGAGGATCGAGCCGCGGTCCCGCAGCCGGTCGGCGGGGTAGGGGACGCGGACGGCCGCGCCGGCGCCGGAGTCCAGCAGGGCGACGGCGCGGTTGCTGATGCCGGTGAGCGGGTCGGCGGTCGCGGTGCCGGCGCCGGTCGCGATGAGCCAGGCGGTCGCGTCGTTGAGGGGGTTGCGGTCGAGCAGGGCGCGCAGCGCGAGGACCTCGCCGAAGACCGGGGCGATCGCGGTGAGGGCGCGGACGGCGCCGCGGTCGCGCACGAGGGCGTACAGGGCGCGGACGGAGTCGAGGTCGCGGTCGGCGGCGACGGCGTCGACGAGCCGCCGGACGAGCGGGTCGCGGAGGAGCCCGGGGTCGGTGAGGCCCACGGCGGTGATGCGCAGCCGCAGCGAGGTGACCATCAGCCGGATCGCGAGGCTGCCGGCGCCGGCCATGCCGCCGAGCCGTGCCGCGGCGGTGCCGAGCGGGCCGCCGGTGAGGGCGTGCCCGAGCCCGCCGGGGCCGGCGACGGCCTGCAGCAGGGCGTGTTCGGCGCGGGCGGCGGCGACGGGCGCGCGCGGGAGGGCGGCGAGCGCGCCGCCGCCGGTGAGGGCGGCGGTGGCGTGCGCGGACGCCTCGCGGACGGCCACCGCGGTCTCGGCGAGCTCGCGGGCGGCGCGGCGCAGTTCCGCGGCGGTCGCGGGGGCGGTCTCGGCGGTCACGCGCCGCGCCGCGTCATGGAGACGAACCGGGGGCGGGGGTCCTCCGGGACGTTGCGGTGCAGGACGTCCGACAGCGTCCGGGTGCTCCCGATGATCCGCATGCCGAGCGGGGTGAACGTCTCGGGGGTGAGCACGCGCGGCGCCAGCAGCGGGTTGGTCAGCGCCTGCGAGAACGCGTCGATGGCGATGATCTTCGTGAGCAGCGGCGGGAGGATGGCCCGCGCGGAGCTCGGCTCCTCGGCGAACAGGCCGACGTACAGGTCGAGGTCGTCGACGCTCGTGTACAGCTCGCGCAGGGCGTTGCTCACCCGCGGGTCGCCGGACACGTGCTCGAACCGCCGGACGCGCGGGAAGCCGCAGTGCGCGCGGTAGTCGTTGTAGGGGGCGAGTTCGAGGGCCCGGGAGTCGGCGATGCTGGCGACGTCCACGGCGTGCAGGCTCGGGTCGGTGTTGAACAGGCCGATGCGCCCGGCGCGCTGCTCGGACGCCTCCTCGAAGAGCCGCCCGAGCCCGGCCTCGGGGAGCAGGTCCGGGGCGAAGAGGGTGGCGGGGACGGGGAGTTCCGATCCGCCGACGGCCAGGGTGGACGGGATGAGGCTGTGCCAGCGGTAGACGAGGTTGAACTCGACCGACGCCCAGTTCTCGCGCTGCCACGGCGCGCCCGCGAGGCGGGCGGTGAGCGACGGGTCGAGCAGGAAGCGGAAGTGGTAGGGGGTGATGTGGTTGATGTACTCCTCGACCACCAGCTTGACGACCTCGACGATGACGATGTTGCGGGCCGTCTGGAAGAGGCGCTCGTCGTCCCACCGGGGGTTCCGCTCGGCGAGCAGGCGGGCCACCCGGTTGTGCTCGCGCAGGAACAGGACGGTGAGCATGGTGAAGCCGACCTGGGTGTTGCCGCGGTCGCCGGCGAGCGCGAAGAGCCGGTCGCGGCGCTCGTCCGGGAGCGTCTCGAACCGGACGACGTCCAGCCCGGCGAACTCGGACTTGATCTTGCCGTTCTCGCAGAGGTACGGCGGGAACTCGCCGCCGTTGATCGTCTGGCTCTTGAGCAGGCCGCCGTCGAAGGCGCGGACGGCGGCGGCCGCGGCGGCGTCGAGCCCGTAGAGGGGGTTGAGGTCGACGTGGTGGTTGGAGCTGCTCCGGCGGGGGTCGCGGGGCTCGGCGGCGTCGCCGCGCAGGAACCCGTCGGTGAACCACTGCGCGAAGTAGGCGAACAGGACGGTCGAGCGCGGGCACGGGATCGTGTCGCCGGTGCGGGCGAACAGGCCGGCGGCGCGTTCGGGCGCCGGGCGGGCGCCGTCCCGGACGGGGACGGGCGGGAGGTGCCGGCCGCTGAACGTCTTGTCGGTGAGCGAGGCCCAGGACGTGTAGGGGGCCATGGTGCTGAGCGGTTCGGGCCGTCCGGGCATCTCGCGGACCGCCCGGTCGATGATGGCGGCGTTGAGCGCGCGCCGCAGCGGGCGGACGCTCTCGGCGGCCCGCCACAGCGGGCGCCCGCGGGTGAGGGCGAGGTAGCGCAGCCGGTTGGCCGCGCCGTCGGTGGCGATGCTCCGCGCGCCGGGCATGTCAGGCGCTCCCTTCGCCGGACGGGCCGAGTCCGAGGACGAACCGGTCGGGGAACACGCCGCGGTCGCGCACGACGTCGCCGTCCGGCGGCGGCAGGAGCCGGACGTCCCGGCGCAGCAGGCGGCGCGCGACCTCGCCGACCACCGCGGCGCCGGGATGGACGCCGAGGCACGCGTGCGGGCCGTGCCCGAAGTGCAGGTAGACGTCGGCGGGGCGGCCGGGGCGGTAGTCGTCCGGGTCGGGGACGGCGTCGCCGTCGAACATCGCGGACGCCGCGGCGGCGAGGACGAGCGTGCCGGCGGGGACGGTCGCGGCGTGCGGGGTGCCGGCGGCGAGCACGTGGTCGCGCTCGCAGAACCGCGTGATGACCTTGAGGAACGGGTCGAAGCGCAGCGCCTCCCAGACGTGGCCGTCGAACCGGGCGGGGTCGGGGCCGCGGGCGGCCGCCGCGGCGCGGGCGTGCGCGTCCGGCCGGGACAGCAGCTCGCGGACGAGGTGGACCAGGGAGCCGGACGCGTTCTCGACGAAGCCGAGCATGAGCGCCGCGACGTTGATCAGGACGCGTTCGTCGTCGACGCCGGCGCGGGCGGGGAGCGGCGTGCGGAGCAGGCGGTCGAAGACGTCCGCGGGCGCGTCGTCGCGGTGCCCCGGGGCGGCGCGGCGTTCGGCGAGGCGCTCGCGCAGGTGGTCCATCATGGCGCGGCCGGCGGCGGCGGACCCGGCGCGGACGGCGGGGTCGCCCGCCGGGTTCGCGGTGACGTCGGCGATCACGGCCCGGGACCAGCGGGAGAGGGTCGCCTCGTCGGGGCCCGCGAAGCCGAAGTACTCGGCGCAGACCGCGAGCGCGACGCGGCGGAACAGGCCGCCGACCGCCTCGATGCGGCCGTGCGGCTCGGCGGCGTCGAGGGCCGCGTCGGCGGCCCGGCCCGCGAGCGCCCGCACCGCCGGGACGTCCTCGGGCGGCAGCATGATCTGCATGAGGCCCCGCTCCCGCCAGTTCAGCGGCGTGGCGTCGCGGGAGAGGACGACCGGGCCGCCGAGGGCGCCCTCGAGCCGGTCGGTGTAGGCGGCGACGGTGAACACCTCCCAGCGGGACAGCACCTCGCGGACGTCCGGGGCGCGGGTGACGAGCGCCAGGCCGGGCGCGAGCAGGACGGGGCGCCGGGCGCGGAGTTCGGCGAAGAGGGGGCGCCAGTCGGTGCGGAGCCAGCCGGCGAGGAGCGCCGGGGCCGCCGCGGGGTCGCGGCGGACGGCCGCGTCGTACTGCCGCAGGTAACCCTCGGTGGTCGTCTGTTGGGACCGTTGCATGCGGCGGACCTCTTGTTCGGTCGGTTCCTGCGGCGGCGGGCGGGGGTTTCCGGCGCCCTGATCACGTGCGATCACACGTCGTGGCGGGAGATTAGCGGCACGTGACGATGATCACAATGCGTGATGACGAAAAGCCAGGACATGACGACCGTTTGTGAGGTCTTCATTACTCTTCGGATACTGTCAGCGGTGTCCGGCGCCTCCTTCAATGGGCAGCGTCCGTCAATGGGCGGCGTCCGCCGGACCGACGAGGGGAACCGATGCCCGGATCCGCACCCGCCGCCGAGACCGTGGCGATCTCGCCGGCCCGGCGCGCCGCGTACCTGGTCGTGCTCGTCGCGCTCCCGCCGCTGGCCCTCGCCGCGGGCGTCGCCGTCGCCTGGGGGCGGGGCATCGGCCCGCGCGACGCGGTGATCGCCCTCGCCATGTACGTGATCAGCATCTACGGCATCGGCGTGGGCTACCACCGGCTGTTCACGCACCGGTCGTTCAAGTGCCGGCGCCCGCTGCGGATCGGCCTGGCGCTGGCGGGCGGGCTGGCCGTGGAGGGCCCGGTCAGCCTGTGGGCGGCCGAGCACCGGCGGCACCACAAGTACGCCGACCGGCCCGGCGACCCGCACTCGCCGTGGGCCTACGGCGAGACGGCCCGCGGCCTCGCGCGGGGGCTGCTGCACGCGCAGGCCGGCTGGTTCTTCACCGCGCGCCGCAGGTCCGACCGGCGGCACTGGGCGCCCGACCTGCTCGCCGACCCCGACGTCCGCCGGCTGGACGCCGCCTACCCCGCGGTGGTCGCCCTGTCCTTCCTGCTCCCCGCCGCGGCCGGGGGCCTGTGGTCGTGGTCGTGGGCGGGCATGTGGACGGCGCTGTTCTGGGGCGGCCTGGTGCGGTACGCGGTCGTCCACCATGTGACCTGGTCGGTGAACTCGCTCGCGCACGCCTTCGGCGACCGCGACTTCCGCACCCGCGACCGGTCGACGAACCTGCCGCTGGTCGCGTACCTGACGCTCGGCGAGGGCTGGCACAACTGGCACCACGCCGACCCGACGAGCGCCCGGCACGGGGTGCTCAAGGGGCATCTCGACCCGAGCGCCCGGCTGATCCGGCTGTTCGAGCAGGCCGGCTGGGCCTACGACGTCCGCTGGCCCGACCCGTCCCGGGTCGCCGCCCGGCGCGCGTCCGCCGAACCGTCGGAGCCGTCCGAGCCGTCCGAGCCGTCGGAGCCGTCCGGCGTTCCCTGAGGGCGGCCGGCGGGGTCGGGCCCGGCGACCGGATGCCTGCCCGGAGGTCCCCCCGGGTCGGCGTGGGTGAAGGTGACCGGGAGCCGGACCGGGCAGCGCGTCCACGGGGACGGCTCGTACTCGAGGTCGGCCGGGTCGATGGCGAGCCGGACGCCGCGCAGCGCGTGCAGGACGGTCGCGACGGCCGTACGGGCGATGGTGCGGGCCGGGTCGCGGGCGGGGCACGCGTGCGGGCCGGCGCTCCAGGCGAAGTGCGCGCGGTTGCCGCGCTGCCAGAACCGGGCCCCGGCGTGCGCGCGGACGTCGTGCGCGACGGCGGCGAGGCCGAGGACGAGGGCGTCGCCGCGGGCGATGGCGCGGCCGCCCAGCTCGGTGTCGCGCAGCGCGAACCGGGCCGGCATGTTGATCATCGGGGGCGCGACGGCGAGGACCTCGTCGAGGGCGTCGTCGATGCCGAGCCGCCCGCCGCGGACCCGTCCGGCGAACCGGGGGTCGGTCAGCATGAGCCGGAGCGTCTGCGCGATCCAGCTCATCGTCGTGTGGTTCCCGGCTGACACGAGGACGGCGACCGACCGCAGCGCCTCGGCTTCGCCGCGCAGGCCGGGGTGCGCGAGGAGCAGCGACGCGACGTCGTCGGCGGGCCGCGCGCGGCGGGCGGCGAGGAGCCCGCCGAGCAGGGCCTCCAGGCGGCGGTCGCCGTCCCGGGCGTCCTCCCCGGAGCCGCCGGACAGGGCCCGCACGGCGTCCCGCAGCTCGCGGCTCTGCCGGGGGTCGAAGCCGATGAGGCCGCCGAGGGCCAGCAGCGGGACGGTCGCGGCGTACTCGGCGACGAGGTCGGCGGAGCCGCGGTCGGCGAACGCGCCGATGAGGCCGCGGCACAGGTACTCGACGGTGCGGCGCAGCCGGCGGTGGTCGACGGCGGCGATCGCGTCCTCGACGGGGCGGCGCAGCCGGCGGTGCTCCTCGCCGTCGTGGCCGGTGACGTTGTCGCGGAAGAACATCATCGGGCCGAGGGGCGAGTCGGGCCGGACGGCGCCGTCCCGGAAGGCGCGCCAGTCGCGGCCGTCCCGCGAGTACAGCCGCGGCGACCCGGTGACCGTCTTCAGCTCCTCGTAGCCCATCACGAGCCAGGCGTGCACGCCCGGTTCGAGCTCGACCGGGGCGACGGGGCCGTGGTCGCGCCAGAGCCGGTCGAATACCGGCCCCGTGTCGGGGCAGGTGGTGGTGGCCGCCAGCGGCAGGGGGTTCACGGGGCGGGCTCCCGGACGGTGAGGGCGTGCTCGGCGAGCGCGACGAGGGCCGCGACGGACGAGTCGCGGTCGAGGGCGTTGCAGTCGACGATCGGGGTGTGCGGCAGCAGGTCGAGGGCGCCGCGGAGCCGGTCGTGGGGGTGCGGCGGGGTGTCGGGGAAGTGGTTGACGGCGACCGCGAACGGCGCGGCGACGTGCGTCTCCACCTGGTCGAGGACGTCGAAGCCGCCGGCGAGCCGCCGCGAGTCGACGATCACCAGGACCCCGACGGCGCCCTCGGCGAGCCCGGCCCACATGTCCCAGAAGCGGCGCTGGCCGGGCGTCCCGAACAGGTAGAGGGCGAGGGACGGGTTCAGGGTGATGCGCCCGAAGTCCATCGCGACGGTCGTGGACGTCTTGCCGGGGAGCCGCGCGAGGTCGTCCACGCCGGTGCTGGCCTCGGTGATGGGCTCTTCGGTGCGCAGCGGGCGGATCTCGCTGACCGAGCCGATGAACGACGTCTTGCCGACGCCGAAGTCGCCGACGACGAGGATCTTGGCCGTCCGGGCGACGGTGTCGGCGACGTACGGCCCCGGCGGACCGGGCGCGGCGGGCGGGGCGGGCGGATCAGAGGGAGCGTCAGAGGGCGCGGAGCCCATCGAGCACCTCCTTCAGCAGGTCGATTCCGGGTTCGGTGTGGCCGCCGGCGAGGGTCTCCAGGCGGCCGGCCGCGACGAGGTCGCCGACCAGCACCCGGACGGCGCTGACCGGCAGCTCCAGGTGCGCGGCGGCCTCGGCCACCGACAGGACGCCGCCGGCGCAGAGCCGCAGCAGCGCGCGGAGCTGCGGCGGGGCGTCCGCCGGGAGCGGTTCGGCGGCCCCGGCGGGCGGCGGGACCGCCTTCAGCAGCGTGTCGACCCCCACCCGGGCCCCCGGGCCGGCGGCGCGGCCGCCGGTGACCACGTAGGCCCGCAGCGGCGTGTCGCGGTACTCGCCGGGGCCGGACAAGTCAGCCGCTCCCCCGCGCGGGCGTGGCGAGCTGCTCGCCGAGCTTCAGCACGGTCGCCTGCATCTCCTGCGCGACCAGCGCCGCGTTGATCACCGGGCCGGTGACGACGGCGAGGCACGAGCGGGCGGCGGCGCTGCGGACGAACAGGTAGCCGCCCTCGTGCCCGACCATGAGCTGGTGCAGGGCCTTGGCGCCGGTGCCGAACTCCCCGGCCTGGTCGCGGGCGAGGGACAGCAGCCCGCTGCACCGTGCGGCGAGCCGGTCGGCCTCGTCCCGTCCGGTGTCGGCGGAGCGCGCCTTGAGCAGGCCGTCCACGGTGCACACGATGGCGTGCCGGACGCCCTGGACGCGGGCGAGCCGCGCCACCACCCAGTCCTGGTCAGCCGTCATCGGTCCTCCTGTCGTCGGTTCGGTGGTGCCCCGGGGGGCGGGGCACCACCGAACCGACGACAGGAGGACCGATG
>NZ_QHJN01000092.1:0-32935 GCF_003947565.1 Actinomadura sp. WAC 06369
GCTCGGGTCTCGGGTCTGGGGCGGCGGGTCAGGCGAGGTCGCGCGGTTCGCCCGTCCCCATGTACTTCGCGAGGTTGTGGTGCAGGTTCACGACGCTGCGCTCGCGGTACGGGTTGGGCTTCGGGCCGGTGAAGCCGCGCGACTTCAGGCCCTTCTGGACGGCGGCCATGTTCGAGAAGTCCTGCGGCAGGACGGTCCGCCATCCCGGGTCGTCCTCCGGGGTGTGGACCCACTCGGTCTCCGGCTCCTCGCCGGGCGGGAACAGCTCGTAGACGGCGGCCTCGAAGATGCACTTGTCCGGGTCGTGGCCGTACGGCCGGAACCGGTAGCAGAGCATGTTGTTCGGCGCGTGCCCGATCTGGAAGTTCGGGAAGATCTGCCAGGCGGTGCCTGCCTTCGCCACGGCCTCCGGCGGGACGGTCGGCCAGATCACGCCGCGCTCGGCGTCCTTGCGGCGGGCCGAATCCAGCCAGTGCCGCAGCACCTCGGGGCCCGGGGTGCCCTCCGGGACGTCGTCGACCAGCTCGCGGGCCGCCTGCACGAGCGTCCAGGTGGTGTTGGTGTTGGCGTTCTCCCAGGTGAAGTTCTGCAGGTCGGCCGTCGCCTTGCGCGGGTCGTCGCCGGAGCCGAGCCGGACCTTGCCCTGGTTCTCGTCCATGTTCTTGGGCGCGTCGTAGCCGATGTTGCTGTGCCTGCCGTGCGACCTGGCCCAGCCGAGGAAGCCGCCGAACTCCATGAACTCCGGGTGGGTGTAGGGGACGTGGTACGTCTCCATGAACGCCTCGAAAGCGACCTTCCAGTTGCAGTCGAAGACCAGCCAGCGCCGCCACCGGTACCGCATGTTCTCGAGCCGGAACGGGTCCAGCAGGGTCGCGGCGGGCTCCAGGTAGTCGCGCAGCGGCTCGCAGTCCGGGTCCAGGTTGATCCAGAGCCAGCCGCCCCAGGTGTCGATGTTCACCCGGCGCAGGGCGATCCGCTCGTCGGTCAGCCCGCACGGCCAGTCCCCCCGCTCGGGGACGTGCGTGCACGCGCCGTCGAGGTCGTAGCGCCAGCCGTGGAAGCCGCAGACGAACCCCCGGCCGCGGCCCCGGGCGTCGTGCGCGCCCGGCGGGACGTCGACGAGCCGCCGCCCCCGGTGCGAGCAGACGTTGTGGTACGCGCGGAACCGGTCCTTCGCGGTGCGGACCACGATGACCGAGTCGTCGAGGATGTCGTAGGTGAGCCAGTCGCCGACCTCGGGCAGCTCCTCGACGCGGGCGGCCTGCTGCCACACCTTGGCCCACAGCCGGTCGCCCTCGGCCCGCGCGTACTCCTCGGAGACGTACGCCTCCACGCCGATCGTCATGGGCTCCGACAGCGGCTCGGCCGGTGCCCGGGTGTTCTCGAGGGTTTCGCTCATGACGTGCTCCAACTCCGTCAGGAGATGCTCGGGGGTGGGCGGGCGACGCGGCCCGGCTACTGCGTGATGGCCGCGCGGAACGACTCGTCCTTGAGGAAGAGCGTGGTGTTGTCGGCGGCCAGGTGGCTCCACTTGAGGTTCAGGCCGCCGTCCACGAGGATCGTCTGCCCGGTGATGTAGCTCGACAGGTCCGACAGCAGGAAGAGGATCGGCCCGGCCTGCTCCTCCGGGCGGCCGCGCCGCCCCATCGCGATGGCGCGGCGGTCGCGCTCCGGGTCCTCGTCGACGTAGGTGCCGGACGCGGGCGTCTCGGTCACGCCGGGCGCGACGGCGTTCACCCGGACGCCGTCCAGGGCCAGCTCGACGGCCATCGTGCGGGTCGCCGCGACCAGCGCCGCCTTCGCCGTGCCGTAGCCGACGTGGTAGGGCGCGGTGTTCATGCCGCTGATGGACGAGATCGACACGATCGAGCCGGGGCGGCCCTGCGCGCGCAGCTCCGCGGCGACCGCGCGGCTCATGAAGAACATCGTCTCGAGGTTCTGCGCGAACAGCGCCCGCCAGTCCTCGCGGGTGACGCGGGTCGCGCGCATCCACGTCTCCGGGGCGGCGCCGCCCGCGACGTTGACCAGCCCGTACAGCTCGCCCGGCGCCTTCACCGCCGCCTCCATCGCGGCGGCGACGCCCTCGTCGGTGGAGGCGTCGGCGGCGACCGGCACGACCGGGAGCCCCGCCGCGGCGAGCGGCCCGACGTGCTTCTCGAGGTTCTCCGGGGAGCGGCTCACCGCGACGACGGTGGCGCCGGCGCGGGCCGCCAGCCGGGCCACCGCGGTGCCGATGCCGCCGCCGCCCGCGCCGGACACGATGACGACGCGGCCGTCCAGGCCCAGGAAGTCGTGGGACGTCATGACTCGGTTCGGCCTTCCCGTCGAAGTGCGAGGACGCTGCCCTCGGCGTCGCCGGAGACGTAGAGGGCGCCGTCCGGTCCCGCGGCGATGCCCGCGAAGAGGCCCTGCGGACCGGAGAACGGCATCAGCCCCTTGAGGGGCTTGGGGGGCGCGCCGAGCGGGGCGCCCACCGGCAGGTCGCGGGCGATCACGGTGCGGGTCCCGGTGTCCGGGTCGATCTCGACCAGCGATTTCGCGCCCGCGTCGACGACGGTGAGGGTCCCGCCGCGGACCAGGACGCCCTGCGGCTCGGCCAGGCCGTCCGCCACGGTGGCGGTGCCGGAGCCGGTGATCGCGACGACGCGCCCGGCGCCGGACTCGGAGACCAGGCAGGCGCCGTCCGCGCGGAACGCGACGCCCATCGGCCGGTCCAGGCCCGACGCGAGGGTCGTCACCTCCCCGTCCCGCACCGACACGACGCGGCCGGTGCCGAGTTCGGCCGCGACGACGGCGCCGTCCGGCGCGACCGCCACGCCGTAGAGCCGGTCGAACGGGTCGTCCTCCCCCGCCAGCACCCGGTGCTCGGCGCGGGCGGGGTCCCACCGGGCGATCTGGCCGTTGGATGTGGTGACGACGACCGCGCCGCCGCCGACCGCGCCGATCCCGCGGACGTAGCCGGGCCAGCCGGGGCTGAAGAGCATGCCGAGGACCGCGGGCTCCCCGCCCGGCCGGAGGCCGTAGACGTAGGTGCCGTCGGCGACGTAGAGGGTGCCGTCGGGGCCGACCGTCAGGTCCAGCGGCCAGGTCAGGCCGCCGGGCAGCACGTCCCTGGTGCGGCCCGGGCCGAGGATCTCGGTGATCCGGCCGGTGAAGCTCGAGACGAACAGCCGGTCGCCCGCGAACGCCAGGTTGTCCAGGCCGGGATCGAGCGCCGCCAGGACGGTGCGCTCGCCGGTGCGGGGGTCGATCCGCAGGACCTCCCCGGTTGCGGCCTGCGTCGACACGATGCGGCCCTCGGCGTCGAACTTGACCGCGTCCGGGACGCCCAGGTCCCCCGCGACCCGCTCGGGCTCCCCGCCGTCCGGGTCGACGCGCCATATGTCGTTCGACCCCAGCACCGGGTAGTACAGCAGGCCGTCGGGCCCGGCCTCCATGGCGTTGGGCATCGGCAGGTTCTCCAGCAGCACGCGGGGGGCGCCGCCGTTCAGGTCGAGTTCCAGCAGGCGGCCGCCGACCCGGCACTCGTCGACGAACAGCCGCCCCCGGTGGAAGGTGATGCCGTTCGCGCCCGGCAGGTCGTCGCGGAGCACGCGGGTGCGGCCGTCCGCGCCGCGCACGCTCACCCGCCCGTCGTAGTACTCGGTGGCGTAGAGGTCGCCGGCGGCGTCGAAGGCGACGTCGTCGGGCGCGACGATCTCCGAGCCCTGCGCGCTGACGGTCTCCAGCGCGCCGGAGTCGACGTCGAGCGCGCTGATCCGGCTCCCCGCGACCTGGGCCACGTACACGCGGCCGTCCGGGCCGGTGCGCAGGCCGTTCGCGCCGAACAGCCGGCTGGGCGGGCAGAGCCGTTCGAGGCTCCACCCGTCCGCGAGGCCGGTCGGTGCCGCGCCCGTATAGCGCGCCTCTCGCATCACGATGGCCCCTCCCGAGCTATCAATACTTGCAAGGAATGTAACGCTTGCCCTCACTGATCACAAGACTCCTCTCAAGATGCGAGAACCGTCCTTCCACTCCGTCGCCGGACCGCCCGGTGTCCGCCCGGCGCGAGCCGCACAACGGGGGTTGACGGCGGATCCGGACCGTGCAAGCCTCATGCTCACTTGACGAGAATGATGTTCTTGCTACGAGGAATCGGCACCGACCGGCGCCGGTGACCGCCGTGGAAACGCACGGCGGAGAACCGGCCGATCCCGCTTCGCGGCGGCCGCGGCGAAACGCCGGAACGGCGTTCACCGGCCGCGCATCGCTGCCCGCGCACCACCGGCCGCACATCCGCGGCGTCCTTTTCGATTTCCTGCCCGGAGCCGCCTCCGGCCAGGTCAACGGCCCGTGAAGCGGGCCGGGCGGGGCGAACGGTCCCGGCGCGTCCGTTTTCTCGCGGCTTTCAGGAAGGACGGTTTCGCCAATGTTCTCGGCGATCCTGATCACCGAAGACGGCTCTCCCCGGGCCCAAGTGACGCGCCTCGACGAGGCCGACCTGCCGGACGGCGATGTCCGCGTCGACGTCGAATACTCCACGCTCAACTACAAGGACGCGCTCGCCATCACCGGCGCCTCCCCCGTCGTGCGCGCGTGGCCGATGGTGCCCGGCATCGACCTCGCGGGCACCGTCGCCGAGAGCGCCCACCCGGACTGGAAGGAGGGCGACCGCGTCGTCCTCAACGGGTGGGGCGCCGGCGAGAGCCACTGGGGCGGGCTCGCCCAGAAGGCCCGCGTGAACGGCGACTGGCTCGTCCCGCTGCCCGCCGTGTTCGGCTCCCGGCAGGCCATGGCGATCGGCACGGCCGGGTACACCGCGAGCCTGTGCGTGGCCGCCCTGCTCGACCGCGGCGTGCGTCCCGGCGAGGGCGAGGTGCTGGTGACGGGCGCGACGGGCGGCGTCGGCGGCGTCGCGATCGCGCTGCTCGCGCGGGCCGGGTTCACCGTGGCCGCGTCCACCGGGAAGGCGGCGGAGGCCGGCTACCTGCGGCGGCTCGGCGCGGACACCGTCGTGGACGCCGCCGGCCTCGCCGGTCCGGGCAGGCCGCTGCAGAAGGAGCGCTGGGCGGGCGTCGTCGACACCCTGGGCAGCCGCACGCTCGCCAACGCCTGCGCGCAGACCCGCCGGGACGGCGCCGTCGCCGCGTGCGGGCTCGCCCAGGGCATGGACTTCCCCGCCTCCGTCGCCCCCTTCATCCTGCGGGGCGTGTCGCTGCTCGGCATCGACAGCGTGTCGGCGCCCCGCGCGCGGCGCACGGCGGCATGGGACCGCCTGGCGCGCGACCTGGACCCGGACGCGCTGGACGCCATGACCGAGGAGATCGCGCTCGGCGAGGCCGTCGCCGCGGCCGGCCGGTTCCTCGAACGGCGGGTCCGCGGCCGCATCGTCGTCGACGTCAACCGGTGAGGGAGCGGTGATGAGCACGAATCCGAACGGGTCCGGGACCCCCGGGCTCGACCTGTCCGACGTGGCGCACCGCGTCGGGCAGCCGATCGGCGGCGGGCAGCTGTGGGAGCCGTGCGGCGCGTCCGACATCCGCCGCTGGGCCATGGCGATGGACTACCCCAACCCGCTGCACTGGGACGAGGAGTTCGCCCGCGCGTCGAGGTTCGGCGGGCTCGTCGCGCCGCAGTCGATGGCGGTCGCGCTGGACTACGGGCACGGCGCGGCGCCCGCGTGCGTGGGCCGCATCCCCGGCAGCCACCTCATCTTCGGCGGCGAGGAGTGGTGGTTCTACGGCACCCCCGTGCGGCCCGGCGACACGCTCTTCCAGGAACGCCGCTTCCACGACTACAAGGTCGCCGAGACGAAGTTCGCCGGGCCGACGATGTTCTCCCGCGGCGACACCGTCCACACCAACCAGCACGGCGCCCTGGTGGCCCGCGAGCGGTCCACCGCGATCCGCTACCTGTACGAGGAGGCGCGGCGGCGCGGCATGTACGAGGACCGGCTCGGTCCGGTGAAGAGCTGGACGCGGGCGGAACTCGACGAGATCGCGAAGATCCGGCACGACTGGCTGATGTCGAACCGCGCGGGCGCCTCCCCGCGGTTCGACGAGGTCGAGGTCGGCGACCGGCTGCCGCGCCGCGTCATCGGGCCGCACAGCATCGCGTCCTTCACCACCGAGTACCGCGCCTTCCTGTTCAACATCTGGGGGACGTTCCACTGGGTCGCGCCCGACGGCGTCGACGACCCGTGGGTCCACCAGGACCCGGGCTGGGGCGAGGACTTCGCGTTCGACGAGGAGGGCGCCCGGATCGACCCGCGCAAGCGCGACGGGCTGTACGTCGGGCCGTCCCGCGGGCACATCGACGCCGAACGGGCCGGCGAGGTCGGCATGGCGCGCGCCTACGGCTACGGCGCCACGATGGGCGCCTGGTGCACCGACTACCTCGCCTACTGGGCCGGGACCGACGGCATGGTCCGGCACTCCAAGGCCGACTTCCGCGGCCCCGCCTTCGAGGGCGACGTGACGTACCTCGACGCCGAGGTCAGCGGGAAGGACACGGACACGGCGTGGGGGATGCCGCTCGTCCGGGTCGACCTGCGCCTCACGAACCAGGAGGGTTCCGTGCTGGTGACCTGCACCGCCGAGGTCGAGCTCCCGCTCTAGTCCCCTGCCGCGTCAAGGAGATCGCCGATGGGCGCCCAGACCCCCTCCCCTCCCCCGATGCCCTCCCTCGCGTCGGGGCCGCCGCTCGACTCCGAACCCGGCCTCGGGCCGCTCACCCTGCCCGGGTTCCTCCGCGAGACGACGTCCCGGTACGGCGAGCGCGAAGCGCTCGTCATGCGCACCGGCGCGGGCCCCGGCACGCACGCCGGCGCGGACGCCGTCCGCTGGACCTACACCGACCTGTGGGAGCGCTCGCTCGGCGTGGCGCGCGCCCTGCGGGCGTGCGGCCTGGGCAAGGACGGCCGCGTCGGGGTCCTGATGACGAACCGCGCCGAGTGGCTCGCGGCCGTGTTCGGCACGTCGCTCGCCGGGGGCGTGGCCGTCCCGCTCAGCACGTTCTCGACGCCGCCCGAGCTGGACCACCTGCTCCGGGCGTCCGGCGTCTCGGTCCTGCTGTTCGAGCGGACGGCCGCGAAGCGCGACTTCGCGGCCGTCCTCACCGGGCTGGAACCCGGCATCGGCGCGGAGGCGGCGCCGCTGCGGTCGGCGCGGTACCCCTACCTTCGGCACGTCGCCGCGGTCGGCGAGGCCCCGCCGGGCATCGAGGGCTGGGACGCCTTCCTGGCGCGCGGGGCCGCCGAGCCGCGCGGGGCGCTGGAGGCGGCGGCGGACGCGGTGCTGCCGAGCGACACCGCCGCGCTGTTCTTCTCGTCCGGTTCCACGAGCCGCCCGAAGGGCATCGTGAGCGCCCACCGCGGCATCGCCGTCCAGCTCTGGCGGTTCCGGCGGATGTACGGCGTCGGTCCGGACGACGAGGTGCGCACCTGGACGGCGAACGGGTTCTTCTGGTCCGGCAACTTCGGCATGGCGATCGGGACGACCCTGGCCGCGGGCGGCTCGCTCGTCCTGCAGCCGACGTTCGACCCCGCCGAGGCGCTCGCGCTGATGCAGGCGGAACGGGTGACGCTGCCGCTGGCCTGGCCGCACCAGTGGGCGCAGCTCGAGAGCGCCCCCGGCTACGCCGGCGCCGACCTGAGGAGCCTGCGGTTCGTGGACCGCGGCACCCCGCTCGCGAAGCACCCGACGGTGTCGTCGCGCTGGTCCGAGCCGGGCCGCGCCTACGGCAACACCGAGACGTTCACGATCACGACGGCCTATCCGGCGGAGACGCCGGAGGACGTCCACGCGGGCAGCAGCGGGGTGCCGCTCCCGGGCAACACCGTCAAGATCGTCGACCCGCTCACCGGCGCGGTCGTCCCCCGCGGCGAGCGCGGCGAGATCTGCGTCAAGGGCCCCACGCTGATGCTCGGGTACCTCGGCGCGCCCCTCGACGAGACGCTCGACGCGGAGGGGTTCTTCCACACCGGCGACGGCGGCCGCCTGGACGGCGAGGGCCGGCTGCACTGGACGGGCCGGCTCACCGACGTCATCAAGACCGGCGGCGCCAACGTCTCGCCGCGCGAGGTCGACGCCGCGCTCGCCGCGCACCCCGCGGTCAAGGCGGCGCACACCGTCGGCGTCCCGCACGAGACCCTCGGCGAGGTCGTCGTCGGCTGCGTCGTCCCGCGCGACGGCGCGCCCCGCGACGCCGCCGCGCTGCGCGCCTTCCTGCGGGAGAGCCTGGCGAGCTACAAGGTGCCGCGCCACGTGCTGTTCTTCGCCGAGGACGAGATCCCCCTCACCGGAAGCTCCAAGGTCAAGACCGGCGACCTGCGGAAACTCGCGGCGGACCGGCTGGACGCCCGGACCTGAAACCCCGGCCAGAGGCCGGCTCCGATGCCCGGAGCCGGCCTCCCGCCGTGCGCCTCCGCGCCCCGTCACTCGGCCGTGATCGCGCGTTCCGGGCAGTTGCGGACGGCCGCGTGCACCCGCTCCTCGTGCTCGGCGGGGACCTCCGGCACGCGCACCACGGCGTACCCGTCGTCGCCGAGGTCGAAGACCTCCGGGCACGTGGAGCAGCAGACGCCGTGCCCCGCGCAGCGGTCCTCGTCGATCGTGACCTTCATCGGCTCCCGCCCTCCTTCGGCGTGAACTCCAGGTACAGGCTGGTGAGCCCGCGGAGGATGTAGGTCGGGACGTACTTGTACCTGCGCTCGTCCGCGGGGCCGTGCTTCTTCTCGGAGACGCGGATGTCGGACGTGCGGTCCAGGATCCGCTCGATGGCGGCGCGCGCCTCGGCCCGGGCGAGCGGCGCGCCGGGGCAGGTGTGGATGCCGCGCCCGAACGCCACGTGGTGGCGGGCGTTCGCGCGGGCCGGGTCGAACCTCCCGGGGTCCTCGAACTTGCGGGGGTCGCGGTTCACTCCCCCGTTCACCACCATGACGGTCGTCCCGGCCGGGATGTCGACGCCGCCGACCGTGGTGGGGACGCGCGACAGCCGGAAGTCGCCCTTGATGGGGCTCTCGTGGCGCAGCGTCTCCTCGACGAAGTTCTGGATGCGCGAGCGGTCCTCGCGCAGCCACGCCTGCACGTCGGGGCGTTCGGCGATCACCTTGAGCGCGGAGCCCAGCAGCCGGACGGTCGTCTCCTGCCCGGCCGCGAACAGGTTCGCGGCGACCCGCGCCGACTCGATGGGCTCGGGGACCGAGCCGTCCGGGAACGTCGCGGCGGCGATGCCGGTGAGCACGTCGCCGCGCGGCTCCCGGCGGCGGTCCTCGATGTAGGCGGCGAAGCGCTCGTACAGGAACGCCAGCGGCGTGTGCGCGAGGCCCCCGTCGTCGGTGCCGCCGATCGTGCCGGTGTTCTCCTGGAGGTCGAACTGGGCCCGGAACTCCGGCAGGTCCGCGTCCGGGACGCCGAGGAGGTCGGCGATGACGAGCAGGGTGAACGGCCCGGCGAACCCGCGGATGAACTCGCCCTCCGTCCCGGCGAGCCACGTGTCGAGCAGGCCGTCGGCCAGCCGCTCCATCTGCTCCTCGTTCTCCTTGAGGCGCTTCGGGGTGAGCAGCTTCATCAGCAGGCTGCGGTGCGCGGTGTGGACGGGCGGGTCCAGCGTGGGGAGCTGGTCGCTCATCGGCAGCTCGTCGCGGTGCTCCTCGATCAGCGCGGTGACGTCGTCGCCCTCCAGCGGGACGGGGAAGCCCGGGAACGGGCCGGTCACCGAGAGGCACGAGGAGAACGTCTCGGAGTCGTGCAGCACCTCGACGGCCTCGTCGTACCCGGTCACCATCATCACGCCGTGGTTGGGCTCGCGGTGCACCGGGCACTTGCCGCGCAGGGCGTCGAAGTAGGGGTAGGGGTCGACGTTGAGCGCGCCGCCCCGGAAGAAGTCGGCTCTGTCGAGGTCGTCCGCCATCGGATCGGCTCCTGTTCGCGAGACGGAGGCCGGTCGCGGCCTCCGGAGGTGGAAGGGTCGGACGCCCGCGCGGTGCCGTGCCCCGCGCGGGCGGGTCACGCGGGCGGCCGGGCGGGCCTGACCTGCGGACGGCTGCGCGGCAGGCCGAGGTGCCGCTCGGCGATGATGTCGCGGAGCACCTCGCTGGCCCCGCCGTAGATGGTGGTGACCGTGGCGGCCCGGAACTCCCGCTCGAACGCCCCGCCCGCCGGGGCGTCCGGCGCGCCGGGCGCCAGCAGGCCCTCGGCGCCCAGGACGTCCAGCGCGTCGGCGAGGTGGCGCTGGCCGGACTCGCTCCAGTACAGCTTCCGCATGGACCCCTCGGGGCCCGGGACGCCGCCCTTCGCTGCGTGCCAGTCCATCCAGCCGCCCAGCAGCCGGGACACCTCCTCCTCGACGGCGATCCGGCCGATCCGCTCGGCGACCAGCGGGTCGTCCAGGACGGGCGTCCCGTCGGGGCGGCGCGCGTCGCGCGCCCACGCGGCGAGGTCGGCGGCGATCGCGTGGTCCACGGACGCGGGCCCGCCGACGCCCCGCTCGTACACCAGCGCCACCCGCATGACGTCCCAGCCCCGGTCGACCTCGCCGATCAGGGCGGTGCCGGGGACGCGCACGCCGGTGTAGAACGTCGCGTTGGTGACCTGGCCGCCGAGCGTGCGGATCGGCCGGCACTCGAACCCGGGGGCGTCCGTCGGGACCAGCAGCAGCGACAGCCCGGCGTGCTTGGCCGCGTCCGGGTTCGTCCGGGCCAGGACGAACACGTGGCTGCAGACCTGCGCGGTGCTGGTGAACATCTTCTGGCCGTCGACGACCCACGCGTCGCCGTCGCGGACCGCCGTCGTCTTCGCGGCGGCCACGTCCGACCCGGAGTCGGGCTCGCTGTAGCCGAGCGCGACGAGGATCTCGCCGCGCAGCGCGCCGGGCAGGTAGCGGCGCTTCTGCTCCTCGGTCCCGACGTGCAGGATCGTGTGCAGCACCATCGACGTCGTCGCCCACCCGTCGAAGTGCAGGCCCGCGCGGGCGCACTCCTCGAAGACGGCGCGCGCGTAGTCCGGGTCGACGTCGCCGCCGCCGTACTCGGCGGGCCACCCGGCGGCGAGGATGCCGTCGCGCGCGAACCGCGCGTGCAGCTCCATCGTCTGGTGGCAGCCGCTGCGGCGCTGCTCGCCGGCCCACTCGGGGCGGACGTTCGCCTCGACCCAGGCGCGGGCGGCGGCGCGGTGCTCGGCCAGCTCGTCGGATTCGCGGAAGTCCATCGTCACACCCCTGCCGTGGTCGGGGACGCCGCGCCGAAGAGGCGGCGCGGCAGGCCCGCGTAGGCCGCGCGGCGGTCGCCCGCCACGAGCGGCCACGCCTTCGCGCGCCGGAAGTACAGCTGCACGTCGTACTCGAGGGTGTAGCCGTAGCCGCCGTGCATGTGCAGGCTGTCGGCCGCCGCGGCGTACGCGGTGTCGGCCGCGAACAGCAGCGCCATCGTCGCCAGCTCGCCGGCGTCCGGCGTCCCGGCGTCGTGCGCCCAGGCGGCCTTGTAGGCGAGCAGCCGCGCGCCCTCCAGCGCCGTCGCGTCGTCGGCCAGCCGGTGCTGGACCGTCTGGAAGCCGCCGATGAGGATGCCGAAGGCCCGGCGCTCCAGCACGTACTCGACGCCGAGTTCGAGCACGCGGGCGGCGAGGCCGGTCAGGGCCGCGCCGGTCAGCGCCTCCCAGCGGCGGACGGCGCCGGCGTGCGCGGCCGCGGCGGCCGGGCCCTCCGCGAGGACGACCGTCTCGCCGCCGTCCAAGGGAAGGTCGGCGATCGGCATGGAGCCGAGGTTCGGGACGGCCCGGTCCCGTGCGGGCGCCGCGCCGTCCGGGCCGGGCGCCCGGGTCGCGACGAGCGCCCCGTCGCGCAGCGCGACCACCACGTCGGCCACCGCCCCGGCGGGGACGAGCCGGGCGACGCCGCCGGCCGCCGGCCGCAGCGCGAGGGTCGGCAGGAGGTCGCCCGCGACGGCGCGCGCCGTCCACGGGTGGTCCGGCGCGGCCTCGGCCAGCAGGGCGGTCGCGGCGGCGGCCTCGACCAGCGGGACCGGCGCCAGCGTCCGGCCCAGGCACTCGGCCGCGACGGCGAGCTCCAGCAGTCCGGCCCCGCCCCCGCCCAGGCCGGCCGGGACGGGGACGGCGGGCAGGCCCATCTCCACGACCTTGCGCCACAGGTCGGGGTCGAACCCGAGCGGTTCGGCGGCGCGCACCACGGCCGGGGGCGATTCGCTGTCGAAGAAGTCGCGGAGGCTCGCGCGCAGGGCCTCCTGGTCATCGGTGAAGGCCAGGTCCACCAGGCGCCACCCCCACGTCGGGCCGGAGGAGCACACTCCGACATCGATGTTCTCGATAGCGAGATTAGTGTTCTCACTTAGCCAGAGCAACCCTCCGTGAGGGGCGGCCGGTCCCCCGCTACGCGGAGATCTCGTCCACCAGCCCCCACGCCAGGGCGGTGCGGGCGTCGAGCGCCGCGCCGGTGAGCGCCAGGTACAGGGCGCGGTGCCGGCCGATCCGGCGCGGCACGCTCACCGTCCCGCCCGCGCCCGGGATCAGCCCCATCGCGAGCTCCGGCAGGCGGAAGACGGCGTCCGGACGGGCGACGACGCGGCCCGCGAACGCGGGCAGCTCGACGCCCGCGCCCACGCAGGCGCCGTGCACCCGGGCCTCGGTGCGGGCCGCGAGCCGGTGCAGCGGGCGTCCGGCTCCGGCGCGGGTCCGGACGTGGTGGGCGGTCGCGGGATCGGGGGCGGTGCCGAACTCGTCGAGGTCGCCGCCGGAGCAGAACGCGGGCCCCGCCCCGTCGAGGACGACCCGCGCGACCCCGTCGTCGAGCAGCGCCACCCGCAGGGCGTCCACCAAGGCGTCGCGTACCTGCCGCCCGTAGGCGTTGCGGCGCTCCGGCCGGTTCAGCGTGATGTGCAGGACGTCGCCCGCGCGGTCGACGAGGACCGGCTCGGCGGCCTCCGGCGGGAGCGGGCGCGGGCCGCGGGCCGCGAGCCACCGCGCGAACTCCGCCCCGCCGAGCAGGGTCGAGTAGGCGAACGACTCGACGTCCAGGGCCGCGGGCACCGGCAGGCCCTCGGTCGCCCGCAGCACCTCGCGCAACACCAGCGCGGCCCGCGGGTTCGCCGCGACGGCCCGGCCGATCGCCGCGAGCCGCTCCCCCGGGTCGGCGGCCGCCACGCTCTCGCGCCCCGCGCCGGCGGCGGCGGTGAGGGTGAGGTCCAGCGCCCGGGCGAGCGCCGGGTCGGCGTCGCCCAGCCCGACGAGGAGCCGGTCGCTTCCGCGCGCCGCGCGCACCGCCCGTGCGAGCAGCGCCGGGGAGCCGCCGCCCGCCAGGTCGACGGCCACGAGCGGGTCGCACGGGGCGCCGTCCGGGCCGAGCGTCGGCGCGTCCGCCGCGCCGTCGGCGAGGTCCTCGATCGAGACGATCACGGGTCTCCCTCCGGTCGGGGCGCGTCGGGCCGCAGAGTGTATCGTCGGCCCATGTCCGTGCGGGCCGAGTGGGCGGCGAGCGGCGTGGTCGCGCTGACCGGCCGCCCGGACGGCCCGCCCCTGGTGCCGCCGGGACGCGGCGCCGCGGCGGCCCGGGAACTCGCGGAGACGCTGCCGGTGCCGGTGGACGGCCCCCGGCTGCTGGCCGAGCGCGCCGCCTTCACCGGGCACCGGCGCGGCGGCACGGTGTCGGCGGGCGGCGCCTGCCGCCTGCTGCCGACCGCCGACGGGTGGGCCGCCGTCTCCTGCGCCCGCCCCGACGACCCCGCGCTGCTCGGCGCGATGATCGGCGCGGAGACCGGACCGGACCCGTGGCCCGCCGTGGCCGCGTGGCTGCGCGCGCACACCGGCGCCGAACTGGCGGAGCGCGCCGGGCTGCTCGGTGTCGCGGCCGGGCCCGTCGGGGCGGCGCGCCGCCGCCCGCGCGTTCCGGCGCCGCTGCCGCCGCGCCCCGTCGAGGGCCTGCTCGTGGTCGACTTCAGCGCGCTGTGGGCGGGACCGCTGTGCGCGCACCTGCTCGGCCTCGCGGGCGCCCGGGTCGTGAAGGTCGAGACCCCGTCGCGCCCGGACGGCGCCCGCCGCGGCGACCCGGAGTTCTACCGGCTGCTGCACGCGGGCCACCGCTCGGTCGTCCTCGATCCCGGCACGGCCGCGGGACGGGACGCCATGGCGGCGCTGGTGGACGCGGCCGACATCGTCGTCGAGGCGTCCCGGCCGCGCGCGCTCGCCCGGTTCGGCCTGGACGCGGACGCCGCCGTCGCCGCCGGGACGACCTGGGTGTCGATCACCGCGTACGGGCGGGACGCCGACCGCGTCGGCTTCGGCGACGACGTGGCCGCCGCGGCCGGGCTGGTCCGCCGCGAGCCGGACGGGACGCCGCTGTTCTGCGGCGACGCGATCGCCGACCCGCTCACCGGGCTCACCGCCGCCGCGCTGGCCGCCTCGGCGCCGCCGGGCGGCGGGGGCGTGCTGTGGGACGTCGCCATGTCCGACGTGGTCGCGGCGACGCTCGACCCCGGCGACCCCGGGGAGCCCGCGGCCGCCGTCCGGCACGGCGACGGCTGGGCCCTCGACACTGGAACGGGCCCGCTCGTGCCCGTCGCCGAGCCGGTCCGCCGCCGCGTCGACGGCACGGCGCCCGAACCGGGACGGGACACCGCCGAAGTCCTCCGCGAACTCGGGATCCCCGTTCCGTGACCGGCCCCCTGCTGCTGCGGGACGCGGAGGTCGACGGGCGGGTGCGCGCGGACGTCCGGGTCGCGGACGGCAGGATCGCCGAGGTCGGCGCCGGGCTGGTGCGGCGGGCCGGCGAGCGGACGGTCGAGTGCGGCGGCGGGGCGCTGCTGCCCGGGCTGTGCGACCACCACCTGCACCTGCACGCCATGGCCGCCGCCGAGCGGTCGGTGCCCTGCGGGCCGCCGCACGTCACCGCGCCGGACGGGCTCGCCGCGGCGCTGCGCGGCGCGGCGCCCGACGCGCACGGCTGGATCCGCGGGACGGGCTACGCCGAGGGCGTCGCCGGGCACCTCGACGCCGCGGGCCTCGACGCGTTCCGCGCCGACCGTCCCGTCCGGCTCCAGCACCGGAGCGGCGCGCTGTGGACGCTGAACTCCGCCGCCGTGCGCGCGGCGGGCCTCGCGGCGGGCGGCCATCCGGGCATCGAGCGCGGCGCGGACGGGGCGCCGACCGGACGGCTGTGGCGGGCGGACGCCTGGCTCCGCGGCCGGCTGCCGCCCGCGCCGCCCGCCGACCTCGCGGGGGTCGGCGCGCGGCTGCTGCGCTGGGGCGTCACCGCCGTCACCGACGCGACCCCCGACCTGGACGGGACCGCGCTCGCCGCGATCGGGGCGGCCGTCCGCGGCGGCGCGCTCCCCCAGCGCGTCCACCTCCTGGGCGTCCCGCCGGAGGGCCCGGCCGAGCCGCTCCCCCCGCGCGTCACCACCGGCCCGTACAAGATCGTCCTCGCGGACTCCGGGCTGCCGCCGCTGGACGGCCTCGTCGCGCGGATCGGGCGCGCGCACGCGGCGGGGCGCGCGGTCGCCGTCCACTGCGTCACCCGCGAGGCCCTGTTCCTGCTGCTGGCCGCGTTCGACGAGGCGGGCACGCGGCCGGGCGACCGCATCGAGCACGCCGCGCTCGTCCCGGCCGAGACGGCGGACGGGCTCGCCGCGCGGGGGCTGCGCGTGGTGACCCAGCCGGGGTTCATCGCCGACCGCGGCGACGACTACCTCCGCGACGTCCCCGCCGCCGACCGCCCGGACCTGTACCGGTGCGCGGGCCTCCTCGCGGCGGGCGTCCCGGTCGGGCTGTCGAGCGACGCCCCGTACGGGCCCGCCGACCCGTGGGCCGTCATGGACGCGGCCGTCCGGCGCCGCACGCGGTCCGGGGCCGTCCTCGGGGCGGGCGAGGCGATCGATCCGGCGGCGGCGCTGCGCGCCTACCTCGCCCCGCCCGGCGAGCCGGGCGGGGCGCCGCGCCGCGTCCGCGCGGGCGCGCCCGCCGACCTGGTCCTCCTGCACGCGCCGCTCCGGGACGCCCTCGGGTCGCTCGCGTCCGGCGCCGTGCGCGAGGTCTGGGCGGGCTGACGCCCTCCTCCGCACCCGCTTCCGAACTCCACCCTTCCCTCTGTGGCTAGTTATGCTCTAACTTTACAAGAACGTCATTCTTCATTACGAGAACGTGACTACGGACGGCCGCGGCGGCGGCCGGGCGAAGGGACGGGGATGGGCTTCGCGGACGAACTGTTCGACCTGACCGGAAGGGTCGTCCTGGTCACCGGCGGCAGCCGGGGCCTGGGCCGGGAGATGGCGTTCGGCGCCGCCCGCTGCGGCGCCGACGTCGTCATCGCCAGCCGGGACCTCGGCGCCTGCACCGCGGTCGCCGCGGAGATCGAGGCGGAGACCGGGCGCTCGGCGCTGCCGTACGGCGTCCACATCGGGCGCTGGGACCGGCTGCCCGGGCTGGTCGACGCCGTCTACGACCGGTTCGGGCGGCTCGACGCGCTGGTGAACAACGCGGGCATGTCGCCGGTCTACGACTCGCTCGCCGACGTCACCGAGAAGATGTTCGACTCGGTGATGAACCTCAACCTCAAGGGGCCGTTCCGGCTGTCCGTGCTCGCCGGCGAGCGGATGGCCGCGGCCGGCGGGGGCTCGATCGTCAACGTCAGCTCCACGGGGTCGATCCGCCCGCGCCCGGCGATCGTCCCGTACGCGGCGGCCAAGGCGGGCCTCAACGTCCTCACCGAGGGCCTGGCCAAGGGGCTCGGCCCCCGGGTCCGGGTGAACACCCTGATGGCCGGGCCCTTCGCCACCTGGGCGACGCGCGGCTGGGACGAGGCGGAGCTCGCCGAGGGCGTGCGGCCGCACGCGCTCCAGCGGATCGGCCGCCCCGCGGAGGTCGTCGGCGCCGCGCTCTACCTGGTCTCCGACGCCTCCAGCTACACGACCGCCGCGACCCTGCGGGTCGACGGCGGCATCCCGTGACGGCCGCGCGCCCCGCCCGCCCGGCACGGAACCCGACGAAAGGAACGAACGGCATGTGGGATTTCAGCACCGATCCCGAGTTCCAGGAGAGACTCGACTGGGCGGACCGGTTCGTCCGGGACGAGATCGAGCCGATCGACGCGCTCTTCCCGGGCAACGACGAACCCTACGACCGCGACAGCGAGGTCTTCCACGAGGTCGTCCGGCCGCTCCAGGCGCGCGTGAAGGAGCGCGGGCTGTGGGCGGCGCACCTGTCGCCCGAACTCGGCGGCATGGGGATGGGCCAGGTCAGGCTCGCGCTGCTCAACGAGATCCTCGGCCGGTCGCAGTGGGCGCCCATGGTGTTCGGCACGCAGGCGCCCGACTCGGGCAACGCCGAGATCCTCGCGCACTACGGCAACGAGGAGCAGCGCCGCGCGTACCTCGAACCGCTCCTGGACGGCCGCATCGTGTCGACGTACGCGATGACGGAGCCGACGGGCGGCGCCGACCCGGGGTCGTTCACCTGCCGGGCCGTCCTCGACGGCGACGCGTGGGTGATCGACGGCGAGAAGTGGTTCGCCTCGAACTACCCGTACGCCGCGTTCGTCATCGCCATGGTCGTCACCGACCCGGACGTCCCCGTGCACCGGGGGTCGTCGATGCTGCTCGTCCCGCGCGGCACGCCCGGAATGGAGATGGTGCGCCGGACCGGCCTCGGCGGCGAGCCCCTCGGCGAGGGCGCCCACGGCTACCTGCGGTTCACCGGCTGCCGGGTGCCGCGCGAGAACCTGCTCGGCGAGCCCGGCACCGGGTTCGCCATCGCGCAGAAGCGGCTCGGCGGCGGGCGGCTGCACCACGCGATGCGCTCGGTCGGGCAGTGCCGCCGCGCGATGGAGATGATGATCGAGCGGATCGCGAGCCGCGACACCCGCGGCGGGCCGCTGTCGCGGCAGCAGGCCGTCCGGCAGGCGCTCGCCGACACCTGGATCCAGCTCGAGCAGTTCCGGTTGCAGGTCCTGCACGCGGCATGGCGGGTCGACAAGGCGAACGCGAGCGGCGACCCGGGCGACGCGCGGGCCGCGCGGCTGCACATCTCCGCCGTCAAGGCCGCGACGCCCGGCACGCTCGTCGACGTCCTGTACCGGGCCATGCACCTGCACGGCTCGCTCGGCGTGTCCAACGAGCTGCCGCTGGCGAAGATGTGGCAGGCCGGGCCGGTGCTGGGCGTCGCCGACGGCCCCACCGAGGCGCACAAGGACGTCGTCGCCCGCCTGCTGCTCAAGGACGCCGAGCCCGCGGACGACCGGCTGTTCGGCTCCGCGCACCTGCCCGCCCGCATCGAGGCGGCGCGCGAGAAGTTCGCCGGCCGCCTGACCGGGACGGGAGCCGCCCGATGACCGGGTCGCCGGCGCCCGCCGGACCCGTCGTCGACCTGGCGCGGCTCAACGCGTGGCCGGGCCTCGCGGACGTGCCGGGCGACGGCCCCGTCGAGTCGCTGGAGCCGCTCCGGGGCGGCGCGCAGAACCTGCTGTTCACGATGCGCCGGGCGGACGGCACCGAGCTGGTGCTGCGCCGGCCCGGACGGCACGCGGGCGCCGAGGCCGCGAAGCCGTTCGCCCGGGAGAGCCGCGTGCTGACCGCGCTGGCGGGCACGCCCGTCCCGCACCCGCGGCTGCACGCGAGCACCCTGGACGCCGAGGTGATCGGCGCGCCGTTCTCCGTCCTGGAGAAGATCGAGGGGTTCATGCCGCGCGGCGAGCTGCCCGGCGCCTACGGCACCGACGCCGGGTGGCGCCGGACGCTGGCGTTCGAGCTCGTCGCCGGCGCCGCGACCCTCGCCGCCGTGGACCCCGACGCGATCGGGCTCGGCGACCTCAGCCGGACCGACGGATGGCTCGAGAAGCAGATCACCCGCTACCTGAGGATGCTGCACGGCTACCGCGCCACCGACGGCTACGCCGAGCACGAGTCGCCGCTCGTCGACGTCGTCGCGGCCTGGCTCGAGGACAACCGGCCGGACACCTGGACGCGCGGCATCGTGCACGGCGACCTGCAGTTCGCCAACGTGATGTTCCGGCACGGCGCCCCCGAGCTCGCCGCGATCGTCGACTGGGAGATGGCGGCCGTCGGCGACCCCCTCCTCGACCTGGCGTGGATCCTCACCGCCTGGCACGAGGACGGCGACCCGCCGGGCGGCGAGCCGCAGCTGCGGCCGTGGGACGGGATGCCGCGGCGGGCCGAGCTCGTCGACCACTGGGCGTCGCTCACCGGCCGGGACGTGTCCGGCTTCCGCTGGTTCCAGGTGCTCGCGTACTTCCGGCTGGCGGCGCTGCTCGAGGGCTCGTTCGCCCGGGCGCTCGACGGGCGGATGGACCGCGCGATGGGCGAGGGCCTGCACGCCTACGCGGGGCGGCTGTGGGCGAAGGCCGAGCGGGAGACGGCCCGCGGCTGACGGCCGGTCCCGGGGCGCGGGCCCGCGCCCCGGGACCGCACGGGCTCACGCGACGGTGAAGGTCTCCCGGACGAACGTCAGGAACTCCTCGGCGCCGATGCCCGCCGGCTCGTCGCTGATCATCGGGTCCATGAGCGTGAAGCTGTCGATGAGCGCGCTGCACATCCGCGCGAGGGCGTGCGGGTCGCCGGGGCGGATCGTCCCGTCGGCCTGCCCGTCGGCGACGACGCCCGCCAGGATCCGCACCGTCTCGCGGTGGAAGTCCTTGTAGTCGGGCGGGACGTCGGCGACGTCCCGCCCCCCGACCTTGGTCATCTGGGCGTGCAGCTGCGCCCACGCCGGGTACTTGCGGCGGTGCTCCAGCTCCGCCGTGACCAGCGCGACGAAACGCTCCCCGGCGGCCCGCTCCGGGGCCGCGGCGAGCCGCTTCATCTCCGCCAGCCGCCCCGGCCCCCGCCGCATCAGCACCGCCAGGTACAGCGCCTCCTTGCTGTCGAAGAAGGAGTAGATCGAACCGACCGAGAACTCGCAGCGCTGCGCGACGTCCTTCAGGTTCGTCGCGTAGTAGCCGCGCTCGGCGAACAGCTCCTCGGCCGTCTCCAGCATCTGCTCCCGGCTCAGCTCGATCCGCTGCCGGCGGCGCACCTCCCGCGGGCTGAGCCGCTCCGGCGCGGCCGTCCCGTCCTCCGTGACGCCGGCCGCTTCCCTCTTCGCCACCGCACCCTCCTTGCCGCCTCGCGCACCCCGAACCGGCCGTCAGCCGATTGAACCGTCGCTCAGTCTACGCCAGCGGCGTTCCGGCCCCGACGCGGCGTGCGCCGGGACCGGAACGCGCGAAGACAGGAGGAAGGCGAGGCGGGGAGGACGGGCGAGGACGAGCGGGCGGGACGGTCAGGCGATCGGGGCGCCGGACGTGCGGAGGCTCTCGGCGGACCAGAAGACCTCCGTCGCGGGGCTCGCGGCGGCGGGCGCGGGACCGGCGGGGGCGCAGTCGCCGGTGATGCAGTCCGGGGAGACGCACTGCGGGCGCGCTCCGGCGGACGCCGCGGCGGCGGCGAGGGCGTGCGCCTTGAACGCGCGGGCGGCGCTGCTCAGCCGGTGCCGCACGCAGCCGGGGACCTCGTCGGCGTACGCGGCCCGGCTGCCGCCCCACAGGCGGATCTCCATGCCGCTGTCGAGCGCGCCGTCCAGCCTGCACCGGATCCGCTCGTCGGTCTCGTAGAGCGCGGCGTCCATCGCGACCGCCCGCGGCCGGGGACCGCGCACCTGGGAGTTGAGGCCCATCTCCAGGTCGACGCCGCGGGCGCCGAGGATGCGCAGCGCCCGGGAGCCGGTGCCGTCCGCGGTGAGGACGGTGACGTCCCACCCGGCGGCGACGCGGTCGAACACCCAGCCGCCCGCGGAGCGCACCCCGCCGAGCATGGTCGGGGCGACCACGACGAGATGGTGCCTCAAGGTGTATCGGCGGCGGGTGCGAGTTGCCGGGCGAGCGACCCGGTGTACTCCTTGAAGACCTCGGTCAGCGGAATCGAAGGGTCCAGCAGCCATGATGTCTCTATCCCGTTGAGGAAGGCGACGATCTCCACGGCCTTCACGTCCGCGTCCACGTCGGGGCGGTACCGGCCGGCGCGCTGGCCGCGCCGGATGCCTTCGGCGACGGTGCGCACGGAGGCCCGGTAGCGGCCGAACATGCGGTCGTGCAGCGGATCGTCGGGGTCAAGGTTCTCCATCAGGAGGACGGCGAACATGCCGACCAGGTCGGGTGCCCGGTGGAACCGCTCGGCGACTCCCTCGAGCTGCTCGATGATGTCGGCGTCCATGTCGGCGTGCGCCTCGTCGTAGGCGTCGCGCGCGTCGACGGCGGCGTGGAGCAGGGCTTCCTTGGATTCGAAGTGGTGCAGCAGGCCGGCCGGGCTCACCCCGGCCTCCCGGGCGATCCGCCCGAGCGTGATACCGCGCCATCCGTGCCGCTTCAGCAGGCGCTGCGCGGCGGTCAGGATCCGCTGTCGGCGGTCCTCCCCCTTCGCGAGGAGGGCGGCGTACGGCCGTTGTTCGGTCAACCGGAGGACTCCTTCCAGAAACCTACTGAACACACATTAGGTCGGTTGGCGCGGCTGTGACAAGGGTCACGTATCCGTAATCCGGGAGCTTTCCGCCGGGAACGCGGAAGGCCCCCGGACGGTCGCCGTCCGGGGGCCTCGCGCGCGCCGCGCGCGGTCGCTCACCAGCCCAGGCGTCCCCCACCGGACACGAGGGCCTTCGCGATGACCAGGCGCTGGACGTCGTTCGTCCCCTCGCCGATCGCCATGAGGGGCGCGTCGCGGTACAGCCGCTCGACGACGAACTCCGCGGAGTAGCCGTAGCCGCCGTGGACGCGCATCGACTCCAGCGCGCACCGGATGGCGACTTCGGAGGCGTACATCTTCGCCATGCCCGCCTCCATGTCGACCCGGCCGCCGGTGGTCTCGGCCCGGTCGGCGGCCCAGTAGGTCAGCAGCCGCGCGGCCTGGATCTCGGTGGCCATGTCGGCCAGCTTCAGCTGGATGGCCTGGAAGTCCGAGATCGGCCGGCCGAACGCCTCCCGCTCCCGCGAGTAGCCGAGCGCCGCCTCGTAGGCGGCCTGCGCGACGCCGACGGCCCGCGCCGCGATGTTGATCCGGCCGATCTCGAGCCCGCCGAGGACCTGCTGCAGGCCGCGCCCCTCCTCCCCGCCGAGCAGGCCCGCGACCGGCACCCGCACCTCGTCGAGGACGAGCTCGCAGGTCTCGGGCCCCTTGTAGCCGAGCTTGGGCAGGTCGCGGGTGACCCGGAAGCCGGGCGAGGAGGTGTCGACGAGCAGCACCGACATCCCCTCGTGGGCGCGCTCGGCCCGTCCCGTCTTGACCAGGACGGGCAGGACGCCCGCGACGCGCGCGTTGGTGATCCACGTCTTCGCGCCGGTCACCACGTAGTGGTCGCCGTCCCGCACGGCCGCGGTCGCGATGCCCTGCAGGTCGGTGCCGGCGCCGGGCTCGGTCAGGCAGATCCCCGACCGCAGCTCGCCGGTCGCCATCCGGGGCAGGTACCGCTCCTTCTGCTCGGCGGTGCCGTGCCGGGCGATCAGCACGCAGGCGACCGAGTGCGGGCCGAACAGCCCGGCCGCGCCGAGCCAGGCGCGGGCGATCTCCTCGAACGCGAGCGCGTAGGAGACGCGGTCGGCGCCGAGGCCGCCGTACTCCTCGGGCACGTTGAGCCCGAACAGCCCGAGGTCGCGGAGCCCCTCCACGATCTCGGTCGGGTACCGCCCCGTCCGCTCCCACTCGGGGGCGACCGGCGCGATCTCCTTGTCGGCGAAGTCGCGGAGCGTCTCCCGGAACATCTTCTGCTCGTCGTTCAGCTCGAAGTCCACCGCGTGGTCACCTTCCCGTCCATTGCGGCGCGCGGCCCTCGGCGAAGGCGCGGGCCCCTTCCTTGGCGTCCGCGCTGCCGAACACCTCGTTCACCTCGTCCGGCGTGCACCAGCGTCGCTGCCGCATGAGCTTCTTGGTCATCGCGACGCCGAGCGGGCCGTTCCCGGCGATCCGGCCGGCCAGCGCGAGCGCCTCGGCGAGGACGGATCCGGCGGGGACGACCCGGTTCACCAGCCCGTACCCGCGCGCCCGCTCCGCGGTGACGGGGTCGCCGGTGAGGCCCATCTCCAGGGCGAGCGCCATCGGGATCCGCTGGGAGAGCGTCGTCCCGCCGCCGCCGGCGAACAGGCCCCGCGCGACCTCGGTCATCCCGAGCCGGGCGTCCTCGGCCGCGACGACCAGGTCGCACGCCAGCACCAGCTCGAAGCCGCCGCCGAGCGCGGAGCCGTTCAGCGCCGCGACGACCGGCGTGGCGACGCTGCGGTGGTAGAACCACACGAGTCCCTTGATGTCGCCGCCCCGGGCGAACGCCTTCATGTCGAGCCCCGCGCAGAACACCGTCCCCGCGCCCGTCAGGACGATCGCGCGCGTGCCGGGGTCGGCGTCGGCGGCGCGCAGCGCGGCCGACAGCTCCTCCATCGCGGCCGGGTCGAGGGCGTTGCGCGCCGCGGGGCGGTTCAGCGTCAGCACCCGCACGTGGCCGCGCTGCTCGATCAGGACGAGGTCGCTCACCGGGCCTCCACGGCCCGCGGGCGCCCGTGCGGGGACGGCGATCGTGGCGATGACCTCCGTCGCGGGGGCGTCCGCGGCGGCGTCTGCGATGGCGTCTGTGGCGATGGCAAGGGCGGTCCTTCAGTCGGAGGCGGGCAGCGGCTTGGCCGCCTTGATGGTCATGGGCGCGCCGTCACAGGTCAGCTCGCCCGCGCCCGAGGACACGCACAGCAGTTCGACGGTCCCGGCGTCGTCCACGTAGCGCTTGCCGACGAGCGTGGCGTTCGCGGCGCCGCCGGACGGCGCCGCCGGCTTGGCGGGGGTCCCGGAGGCCGCGGCCATCGGGCTGCCGCCGCAGGCGATCACCGGGGCGCCCTGCGCGGGGGCCCGGACGACCACCACCTTCGTCGCGCACACGGTGCTGGCGAGCTGCGCCCCGGGGTGCAGCGCCGGTTCTGGTGACGTCATGGCGGTGCTTCCTTCCTCTCGCTGCGGAAACTATCTTCTCATTTTACGAGAATCAACCGTTCAGGGGAGGGGGCGGGAGCGGGCGGCACCGGAGGCGGCCCTCCGCGGCGACCGGCTTCACCGGGTTCCGGACCCCGGCGGATTGACGTCCGCCGCCACCCGTGAGAACCTACGATCCACAAATGAGAATGCCATTCTCGTCAGCGAGAAGGAACGGCACGAGAGGTCGGACCCTTGCCCCACTTCCCGAAACCCGCCGCCGGCAGCTGGACCGAGCACTATCCCGAACTGGGCACGGCACCCGTCGACTACAACGACTCCATCGACCCCGCGCACTACGAGGCCGAGCGCGAGGCGATCTTCAAGCGGACGTGGCTGAACGTCGGCCGCGTCGAGTCGGTGCCGAAGGTCGGCAGCTACTTCACCAAGGAACTCGCCGTCGCGGACACGTCCCTGATCATCGTCCGCGGCAAGGACAAGCAGGTCCGCGCGTTCCACAACGTGTGCCGGCACCGCGGCAACAAGCTCGTCTGGAACGACTTCCCCGGTGAGGAGGTCAAGGGCACCTGCCGCCAGTTCACCTGCAAGTACCACGCCTGGCGCTACGACCTGGCCGGAGAGCTGACCTTCATCCAGCAGGAGGAGGAGTTCTTCGACGTCGACAAGTCCGAGTACGGGCTCAAGTCCGTGCGGTGCGAGGTGTGGGAGGGGTTCGTCTTCGTCAACCTCGACCCGGACGCCGCGCCGCTCACCGACTACCTCGGCGAGATGGCCAAGGGCCTGGAGGGCTACCCCTTCCACGAGATGACCGAGGTGTACAGCTACCGGGCCGAGATCGGCAGCAACTGGAAGCTGTTCATCGACGCGTTCGCGGAGTTCTACCACGCGCCCGTCCTGCACCAGAAGCAGGCCGTCAAGGGCGAGGCGGACAAGCTGTTCAGCTACGGCTACGAGGCGCTGCACTACAAGCTCGACGGCCCGCACTCCATGATCTCGTCCTGGGGCGGCATGTCCCCGCCCAAGGACCCGAGCATGGTCAAGCCGATCGAGCGGGTGCTGCGCAGCGGGCTGTTCGGCCCCTGGGACCGGCCCGACATCGACGGGATCGACACCCTGCCGCCCGGCCTCAACCCGGCCCGCCACAAGGCGTGGGGCAGCGACTCCTTCGTCCTGTTCCCGAACTTCATGCTGCTCGTCTGGGCGCCCGGCTGGTACCTGACGTACCACTACTGGCCGACGGCCGTCGACCGGCACGTGTTCGAGACGAGCCTGTACTTCGTCCCGCCGAAGAACGCCCGCGAGCGCCTCGGCCACGAACTCGCCGCGGTGACGTTCAAGGAGTACGCGCTCCAGGACGCCAACACCCTCGAGGCCACGCAGACCATGCTCAAGGGCCGCGCCGTCACCGAGTTCCCCCTCAACGACCAGGAGATCCTCCTGCGTCACCTGCACAAAGTCGCCCGCGACCACGTCAAGGAGCACCGCGATGCCGCTGCCCGCTGAATTCGCCGACCTCGAGCCGTACGCGGGCTGGGCCCTGGCGACCGAGCCCGAGCGGTACGCCAAGCGCCTCGCCAGCTCGATGGAGGAGATGCAGGCGTTCTACGACGCCGCGTTCCCCCGCCTGGAGGACGCCATCGCCTACATCGACCGGCACCCGTGGGACGACCTGCCCGAGGACGCCCGCACCCTGATGCACCTCATGCAGGGCCTGGTCATGGTGTCGTTCCCCGTCGAGGTGTGGAAGCAGCCCCGCGTCCCCGACTCCGGCGCGGCGTACCTGGACCTCATCGTGGAGCCCGTGGTCTGACATGCTCACGCTGAGAGCGGCCGGGCTCCTCGACGTCGACGCGGGCGAGATCGTCCGGCCGGGGGTCCTGCGGATCGACGGCGACCGCATCGCCGGGGTCGGCGGCCCGCCCGAGGGCGAGGTCGTCGACCTCGGCGACGCGGTCCTGCTGCCCGGCCTGATGGACATGGAGGTCAACCTCCTGATGGGCGGGCGCGGCGAGACGCTGGAGTACTCGCCCGTCCAGGACGATCCGCCGCTGCGGATGCTGCGCGCCGTCGGCAACGCCCGCCGCACCCTGCGGGCCGGCTTCACGACCGTCCGCAACCTGGGGCTGTTCGTGAAGACGGGCGGCTACCTGCTGGACGTCGCGCTCGGCAAGGCGATCGACGCGGGCTGGATCGACGGGCCCCGGATCGTCCCGGCCGGGCACGCCATCACCCCGACCGGCGGGCACCTGGACCCGACGATGTTCGCGGCGTTCGCGCCCGGCGTCCTGCCGCTGTCGGTCGAGGAGGGCATCGCCAACGGCGTCGACGAGGTGCGCCGGGCCGTCCGGTACCAGATCAAGCACGGCGCGAAGCTGATCAAGGTGTGCGTGTCCGGCGGCGTCATGTCGCACACCGGCACGCCGGGCGCGCAGCACTACTCCGACGAGGAGCTGCGCGCGATCGTCGACGAGGCGCACCGGCGCGGCCTGCGGGTCGCGGCGCACACGCACGGCGCGGACGCGGTGCGCAACGCCGTCGAGGCGGGCATCGACTGCATCGAGCACGGGTTCCTCATCGACGACGAGACGATCGCGCTGATGGTCGAGCGCGGCACCTGGCTCGTCCCGACCACGGCCCTGGCCGACGGCATGGACGTCTCGAAGGCGGCGCCCGAGCTGAAGGCGAAGGCCGCGGAGATGTTCCCGAAGGCGCGGCGGTCGGTGCTGGCCGCCTACGAGGCCGGGGTGAAGATCGCGGTCGGCACCGACGCCCCCGCCATCCCGCACGGCCGCAACGCCTTCGAGCTGACGGCGCTGGTCGAGCGCGGCCTGGCCCCGGCGGACGTGCTGCGCGCGGCGACCGTCCGGGCCGCCGAGCTGATCGGCGCCACCGACCGGGGGCGGCTCGCCGAGGGGCTCCTCGCCGACGTCATCGCCGTGCCCGGCGATCCCCTGCAGGACATCGCCGTCACCAAGGACGTGCGGTTCGTGATGAAGGGCGGGAAGGTCTTTGTCAACAGGCGGCACGTCAACAGGCAGCACGTCAACAGGTAGCACGGCGAGGGGCGGCGTCGAGGACCACGTCGAGATCCAGCAGCTCCTCGCCCGGTACGCGGTGACCATCACCCGGGGCGACATCGACGGGCTGCTCGGGGTGTTCACCCCGGACGGCACCTACAGCGCCTTCGGCGACACCTACCGGCTGGACGAGTTCCCCGAGCTGGTCGAGGCGGCGCCCAAGGGCCTGTTCCTCACCGGGACGGCGGCGGTCGAGATCGACGGCGACACCGCGACCGGCACGCAGCCGCTCTGCTTCGTGGACCACTCCACCCACGAGATGCGCATCGGGTACTACAACGACACCTACGCGCGGACCGGCGACGGCTGGCGGCTGCGGACGCGGGCGATGACGTTCATCCGGCGCAGCGGCGCGCACGACTCCGGACGTCCGCACGCGCACCGGCGCGCGGGAGCATGAGCGGCACCGGCACCGGCCCCGGCACCGGCACCGGCGCGGACGTCGCGGAGTTCCGGGCGGAGGTGCGGGCCTGGCTGGACGCGAACGACCTGTCCCCCGCGCCCGGCCTCGACTTCGACGGGCAGGTCGCGCAGCTCGGCCGCGTCCGGCGCGCCCTCTACGACGCGGGCTGGATGCGGTACGGCTGGCCCGCCGAGGCCGGCGGGCTCGGCGGGCCGGCCGTGCTGCGCGCGGTGCTGGGCGAGGAGGTCGCGACCCGCGGCCTGGCCGAACCGGGCATCTACTCGATGATCGAGGTGCTCGCCCCGACGGTGATCTCCTACGCGCCGCCCGCACTGGCGGCCGAGATGGTGCCGCGGCTGCTGAACGGCGACGAGCAGTGGTGCCAGGGGTTCTCCGAGCCCGGGTCCGGCAGCGACCTCGCGTCGCTGTCGACCCGGGCGGAGCCCCGCGGCGGCGACTGGGTGGTCAACGGGCAGAAGGTGTGGACGAGCCTCGCCCAGTTCGCGGCGCGCTGCGTGCTGCTCACCCGCACCGCGCCCGGCCACGCCGGGATCACGGCGTTCTTCCTCGACATGGACTCCCCCGGCATCACGGTCCGGCCGCTGCGCACGATGCACGGCGTCGACGAGTTCGCCGAGGTGTTCTTCGACGACGTCGTCGTCCCCGGCGACCGCATGCTGGGCCGTCCGGGCGACGGGTGGCGGCTGGCGATGGACCTGCTGCCCCACGAGCGCTCGACCTGCTTCTGGCACCGCGTCGCGCACCTGTACTCGCGGCTGGACCGGCTCGTCGAGGAGACCGGCGCGAGCGGCGAGACCGACGACGCCGCGCTCGGCGCCGCGTACCTCGCGCTGCACACCGTCCGCTGCCGGTCGCACGCGACGCAGCGGCGGCTCGCCGGCGGGGCGCGGCTCGGCCCGGAGACCTCGGTCGACAAGGTGCTGCTGGCCGGGGCCGAGCAGCGGCTGTTCGACACCGCCCGGGACCTGCTGCCGGGGGTGCTGGAGCTGGACGGGACGCCGTGGCGCTCGGAGTACCTGTACTCGCGGGCCGCCACCATCTACGGCGGCACCGCCGAGATCCAGCGCAACATCATCGCCCGCCGTCTCCTCGACCTGGGGAAGGAATGACCGTGGAGCCCCCTGCGCCGGAGTCCCCCGCGATGGACGCGGCCGAGCGGGAGATGCTCGCCGACGCGCTGCGCAGGACGATGGCGGCGGCGTCGGGACCCGGGCTCGACGCGGCCCTCGCGGAACTCGGCTGGCCCGACCTGCTCGCCGCCGCGCCGGACGTCGCCGTCCCGCTCGTGTTCGGGCTGCTCGGCGAGACCGGGGCGCACGCGGCGGTGCTGAATGACGTGGTGCTGAACGACGTGGCACCCGGTGCGTCCGGGCGTCCTGCGGGGGACGCCCCGCCGCCGCTGCCGTACGCGGGCGGCCGGTGGGTCGTCTGGGACCGCGGGCCCGGGGACCGCGGCGCGGACGTGCTCGACGGCGACCTGCCGCTGCGTCCCGTCCCGGACGGCGCACCCGTCCCGCTCGCCGCGGGGCGCCGGGCGCTCGGCTGGTGGCTGGCCGGGACCGGGCGGGCGATGCTGCGCCTCGCGCGCGGGCACGCGCTCGACCGCGCGCAGTTCGGCCGTCCGATCGCCGCGTTCCAGGCCGTCCGGCACCGGCTCGCCGAGACGCTGGTCGAGCTGGAGGGCGCGGAGGCGGCGCTGGCCGCCCCGCACGCCCCGGCGGACGCGGACCTGGCGGCGCTGCTCGGCAAGGCCGCGGCGGGACGGGCGGCGCTGACGGCGGCCCGGCACTGCCAGCAGGTGCTCGGCGGGATCGGGTTCACCGAGGAGCACGAACTGCACCGGCACGTGCGGCGCGCGCTCGTCCTGGACGGCCTGCTCGGCGGCTCCCGGGAGCTGACCCGGGAGGCGGGGCGGATCCTGCGCGCGGAGGGGGCGGCGCGGCGGCTCGTGGAACTGTGAGCGGCGGCGCGCCGCGGAGCGTGAGCCTATGACACTCTTGGGTTAGGAAAGTCATAGTCTCGTTACCGTGCGCGCCGTAGTGCGGTGCCGGTACCGGCGACTGTCGATACTGTGCAGTAAGGTTCTACACATGGTGCAGAAGACGGATTCGACGGCGGACACCCCGAGCCACCGGCCGGCCTGGAAGGACCGCGCGGTCGAGCGCTCGACCAAGGCGGCGCGGCTGCGCGCCGAGCAGCGGGTGGAGCGGTTCCTCGACGCGGCCCAGGCGATCATCGCGGAGAAGGGCGGCACCGACTTCACCGTGCAGGAGGTCGTGGACCGCTCCCGCCAGTCGCTGCGCAGTTTCTACCAGCACTTCGACGGCAAGCACGAGCTGCTCCTCGCCCTGTTCGAGGACGCCCTGCGCCGGTCGACCGACCAGATCCGCGCCGCCGCCGGCGGCCGGACCGACCCGATGGACCGCCTCAAGGTGGCCGTGGAGTTGCTGTTCGAGCTGTCCCGGCCCGACCCGGCGGCGCAGCGGCCGCTGTTCACCGACTTCGCCCCGCAGCTGCTGGTGTCGCACCCGGCCGAGGTGAAGTCGGCGCACGCGCCGCTGCTCGGCCTGTTCACCGAGCTGCTGGAGCAGGTGGAGGCGGCGGGCGCGCTGCGGCCGGGGGTCAAGCCGCGGCGCGCGGCGGCGCTGGTGATGCAGACGGTCATGTTCATCGCGCACGGCGCCCCGGTCGACGAGGACGCCCACCCGATCACGGCCGAGGAGCTGTGGGAGTTCTGCTCCACGGGGTTCGCCGCCGCCGCGTGAGACCCGGACGAGAATAGCATTCTCATAGATCGGGCACGTGATTTACACTAGTGGCATGCCCACTTCCGTGACCGATCCGTGGAGCGACCTCCTCGCCTGCCTGGAACTGGACGGCCCCGGCCCCGTTCCGGGAGGCGGCTCCGGCGCCGCGGCCGCCTCCCCCGCCGCCGTCCGGCTGACCGGGCGCAACCAGCGGCTGACCTACCACCGGCTGTTCGGCGGCCAGCTCCTCGCCCAGTTCGTCCGGGCGGCCGGCGCCGTCTGCCCGGGCAAGGCCGTCAAGTCCCTGCACGCGCTGTTCCCCCGCGCGGGCCGCTCGGACGAGCCCGTCCGGTACGAGGTCGAGCGCCACCACGAGGGCGGGACGTTCGCCACCGTGGCGGTCACGGCCCGGCAGGAGCCCGGCGTGATCGCCACCGCGTCGGTGTCGCTGCACGCGGGCGAGGACGGCGCCGACCGGCAGTCCGTCCCCGGGGTGCCGGCCGTCCCCGGCGCCGAGCACGAGGTGAAGCTCGGCCTGCTCCCGTGGGAGACCCGCTCGACCGCGGACCTGGACGCCGCGGCCGCCGGGCCGCCCGAGTACGAGCTGTGGATGCGCACGCCGGCCGTCGGCGCGGAGCTGGCGCCGGCGCTGGCCGCCTACGCCACCGACCTCACGCTCATCGGCACCGCGCTGCGCCCGCTCGACGGCGTCTCCCAGAGCGACGCGGGGACGGCGTTCACCTCGGCCGTCACCTCGCACAGCGTGTGGTTCCACCGGCCGTTCCGCACCGACGACTGGCTGCTGCTGCGCCAGCACAGCCCGGTCCTGGCGCACGGCCGCTGCTTCGGCCGCGGCGACCTGCTCGCCGCGGACGGCTCCCTCGTCGCCTCCTACGCGCAGGAGGCCCTCCTGCGTCTGAAGGACCACTCCTAAGGCGGCATGCCCGCGGGGGCGCGGCCCGGCGGCCGCGCCCGGCGGCTACCCGGGCCCCTGCTCCTCCGCCGCCCCGCCGGGCTCGCGGGACCGGCGGAGGAGCAGGTCCGCCGCCGTGTAGGCGTCGTGGCGGCCGTCGGCGACGGCGGCGGCGAGCCGGGCGAGCTCCGGGTGGGCGCGCAGGCGGGTGTGGGCGAGCGAGAGGATCTGCGCGTGCGCGCGGGACGCCCGCCGCTCGGCGGTGTCGGCGCGGTGGTGCGCGTCGATCGCCTCGACCAGCTCCGGCAGGCCCGCCCCCTCGGCCGCCACGAGGGTGAGCACCGGGGCGCCCGTCTCGATCCGCAGCTCGCGGACGGTGCGCGCGGCGCCGTCCCGGTCGGCCTTGTTGACGACCAGCAGGTCGGCGACCTCCAGCAGCCCGGCCTTCGCCGCCTGGACGGCGTCGCCTGCCCCGGGCGTGAGGACGGCGACGGTGGGGTCGGCGACGGCGGCGACCTCGATCTCGGACTGCCCCACGCCGACCGTCTCCACCAGGACCAGGTCGAACGCCAGCGCGCCCAGCAGCCGGACGGCGGCGGGCACGGCGGCGGCCAGCCCGCCGAGGTGGCCGCGCGTCGCCAGCGAGCGGATGAGCACGCCGGGGTCGGTGGTGTGCGCGGCCATCCGGATGCGGTCGCCGAGCAGCGCGCCGCCGCTGTACGGGGAGGACGGGTCGACCGCGAGCACCGCGACCCGCAGCCCGCGCTCCCGGTAGGCCCCGACGAGCGCGGCGGCGGTCGTCGACTTGCCCGCGCCGGGCGGCCCGGTCAGCCCGACGACCCGGGCGGCCCCCGCTCCGGAGGCGGGGGCGGGGACCGGGTCCGCGTCGAGGGCGGCGAGGACCTCGCCGCGGCGCTCCCCCTCGACGAGGCTCAGCAGCCGGCCCGCCGCCCGGGGCGAGCCGCGGCGGGCCGCGGCGAGCAGCCCGGGGACGTCCGTCCCGGGCGCCCCCGAAACCGGCGCGCCCGCCGCGGGCACGTCCGCCGCAGGCACGTCCGTCACGGGGCGGGGACCTCGATCACGGTGGCCGAGCCCATCCCGCCGCCCGCGCACATCGCGGCGACGCCGATGCCGCCGCCGCGGCGGCGCAGCTCGTGCACCAGCGTGACCAGCATCCGGGCGCCGGTCGCGGCGACCGGGTGGCCGAGCGAGCAGCCGCTGCCGTTGACGTTGACCCGGTCCGGGTCGAGCCCGAGCCGCCCGACGGTCGCGACGCACATCGCCGCGAACGCCTCGTTGATCTCGAACACGTCGACGTCCGCGGACGTCATCCCGGCGCGGGCCAGCGCCTTCGGGATCGCCTTCACCGGCGCGAGCCCGGTGATGCGCGGGTCCACGCCGACGGACGCCCACGACCGGACGGTCGCCAGCGCGGGCAGCCCGTGCCGGCGGGCGAACCGGTCGCCGGCGACGACGAGCGCGGCGGCGCCGTCGTTGGCGCCGCAGGCGTTGCCCGCGGTGATGCTGAACCCCTCGATCTCGGGGTGCAGCGGCTTCAGCGCGGCGAGCCTCTCGAGCGTGGTGTCGCGGCGCGGGTGCTCGTCGACGGCGAACGTGCCGTGCGGCGTCTCGATCGGGACGATCTCCGCGTCGAACCGTCCCTCGTCGATGGCGCGGACGGCGTTGCGGTGCGAGCGCAGCGCCCAGGCGTCCATCTCCTCCCGCGACACGCCCGCTTCGACGGCCGCGTTCCAGCCGACGGTGATCGACATGTCGCGGTTGGGGGCGTCCGGCCTGGCCCCCGACCTCATCGACGACGTGATCCTCGCCGAGGGCCTGTAC
>NZ_QHJN01000010.1:0-104526 GCF_003947565.1 Actinomadura sp. WAC 06369
CCCTAGGGGCGGGCTCCCGCGGGACCGCGCGTCACCTCAGGTCGAGGCGGGCGAGGAGGCGCAGCGCGCCGGTGCGCTCGGTGATCGTCCGGGACGGGCGGGCGCTCGGCGTCCGCACCGCCGACGGGGAGCCGGTCCGGGCGGCGAAGGCGGTGCTGGCGGACGTCTCGGCGCCCGCGCTGTACGGCGGCCTCGTCGGCTGGGAGCACCTCCCGGCGCGGCTGCGCGAACAGATGCGGCGCTTCGACTGGGATCCCGCGACGTTCAAGGTCGACTGGGCGCTGACGGCGCCGATCCCGTGGACGTCGCCGGGCGCGGCGCGCGCGGGGACCGTCCACCTGGCGTCCGGCATGGACGCGCTGACCCGCTACGGCGCCGACCTCGCCACCGGGCGGGTGCCCGCCGAGCCGTTCGCGCTGCTCGGCCAGATGACGACCGCCGACCCCGGCCGCTCCCCCGCCGGGACGGAGTCGGTGTGGGCGTACACGCACGTGCCGCACCGGGTGCGGGGCGACGCGGGCCCCGACGGCATCACCGGCGCCTGGGACGCGCGGGAGCGCGCCGCGTTCGCCGACCGGCTGGAGGGGATCGTCGAGCGGCTCGCGCCCGGCTTCCGGGACCGGATCGCCGCCCGCCGGATCGTCGCCCCGCCGGACTTCGCCGACCGCAACGCCAGCCTGCCGGGCGGGGCGCTGAACGGCGGGACGTCGCTGCCGCACCAGCAGCTCGTGTTCCGTCCCGTGCCGGGCCTCGGCCGCGCGGAGACGCCGGTCGCGGGCCTGTTCCTGGCGTCGGCGTCGGCGCACCCGGGCGGCGGCGTGCACGGCGGGTGCGGGACGAACGCGGCCCGCGCGGCGCTCGCGCACGCGTCCCCCGCCGGACGGCTCGTCCTGACGCCCGCGCTGGAAGCGCTGCGCCGCGCCCTCACCGGCTGACGCGGGCCGCCGCCCCGCGCGTCAGGTCGCGGTCTCCTCGGCGGACAGCGGTTTCGCGATGTCCTCCAGCGACCGCCGCGCCGCCTCCACGCCGATGAACGCCTCCACCAGCCCCGCCGCGATCATCAGCGCGGCGCCCAGGAAGTACCCGTTGGCGACCGCGCTCAGCCTCTCCGTCTCCACCAGCCGGCCGAACAGGGCGGGGCCGATCACGCCGCCGAGCCCGGTGCCGACCGCGTAGAACGCGGCGATGGCCATCGCGCGGGTCTCCATCGGGAAGATCTCGCTGACCGTCAGGTACGCCGACGACGCGCCCGCCGAGGCGAAGAAGAACACGACGCACCAGCACGCCGTCAGCGTCCACCCGTTCAGCACGTCCGCGCGGAACAGGAACCCCGTGCCGATCAGCAGGACGCCCGACACGATGTACGACAGGGACACCATCGTGCGGCGGCCGACCGTGTCGAACAGCCGCCCGAGCAGGAACGCGCCCAGGAAGTTCCCGAGGCCGATCGGGATCAGGTAGTAGCCGATGTCGACGTCCGGGACGTCGAAGAACGTGGACAGCACCAGCGCGTAGGTGAAGTACACGGCGTTGTAGAGGAACGCCTGCCCGATGAACAGCGCCAGGCCGAGGACCGTCCGGCGCGGGTACCGGCGGACGGCCGTCTCGGCGATCTCCCGGAAGCTCACCACGCGGCGCTGCCGGACGCGGATGCTGGTCTCCGGACGCTCCAGCTCCGTGCCGGTCTCGTCGACGATGCGCCGCTCGATCCCGCCGACGACGTCCTCGGCCCGGTCCTCGCGGCCGTGGATGAACAGCCAGCGCGGGCTCTCCGGGACGTTGCGCCGGACGAACAGGACGCCGAGGCCGAGCACCGCGCCGAGCGCGAACAGCGCCCGCCAGCCGAGCTCCTCGGAGAACAGCGAGCCGTTCAGGATCGGGATGGACAGGGCCGCGGCGAACGCCGTGCCGATCCAGAACGACCCGTTGATGAGGATGTCCACGCGGCCCCGGACGCGCGCCGGGATCAGCTCGTCGATGGCGGAGTTGATCGCCGCGTACTCGCCGCCGATGCCCGCCCCCGTGAAGAACCGGCAGAGGTAGAACCACCACGGGCTGAACGAGAACGCGGTCGCGACCGTCGCCACCAGGTAGACGACCAGCGTCAGGATGAACAGCTTCTTGCGCCCGAACCGGTCGGTGAGGTGCCCGAAGAACAGCGCGCCCGTGCACGCCCCGATCACGTAGATCGAGGCGGCCAGCCCGACCTGCCCCTCGGTGAGGCCGAGGCCCCCGGACTCGCTGGTCAGCAGCGCCCCGACGACGCCGACCACCGTGACCTCCAGCCCGTCCAGGATCCAGACGGCGCCGAGCCCGATCAGGACGGTCCAGTGCCACCGGGACCACGGGAGCCGGTCGAGCCTTGCCGGTATCTCGGTCTCGATGACCCTGCCGTCCGTCGTCATGGTCTTCTTGCTTCCCGGACGGCGGTTTTTATGCGGAGGCGCCCTCGGGCCCGGTCCCGCCCCCGCGCCGCGGGGTTCCCTTGCGCGCCGGTTCATGCGACCTTGGCGGGACCGGAACCCCCTTGTCACCGGAGCGTGAGGCAATGCGGATTCGCGACATCCTGCGGAGGAAGGGCGACGCGGTGGTCACCGTGCCGCCCGGGAGCACCGTCCGGGAACTGCTGGCCGTCCTGGCCGAACACAACGTCGGGGCGGTGGTCGTGTCCGCCGACGGCGCGACCATCGCCGGCATCGCGTCCGAACGGGACGTCGTCCGGCGGATGCACGAGCACGGCGCGGCCCTGCTGGACCGCCCCGTGTCCGAGATCATGACCGCCGAGGTCCGCAGCTGCGCCCCCGGCGACCTGGTGCAGGACCTGCGGCTGACCATGACCGAGCACCGGTTCCGGCACATGCCCGTGGTGGAGGACGACCGGCTCGCCGGGATCGTCAGCATCGGCGACGTCGTCAAGAGCGCCATCGACGCGCTGGAGAGCGAACGCGAGCACCTCGTCGACTACATCCACAACGTCCAGTGACCCGCTACACGTAGGCGGGCAGCAGCCGGGCGGCGGGCGCGCCCTCCGCCCGCCGGTACGCGGCGGCGAGCCGGTCGATGGCCGTGCGCAGCACGTCGGGCGGCAGCACGTAGGGCAGGCGGACGTAGTCCTCCAGGACGCCGTCGGCCGCGAACACCGGCCCCGGCACGACCCGGACGCCGAACCGGCCCGCCGTCTCGGCAAGCTGCGTCGCCACCGGCGCGCCCAGCCGCGCCCACAGCGACATGCCGCCCTCCGGCAGCCGGAACTCCCAGTCGGGCAGCCGCTCCCGCAGCGCCGCGGCGAGCGCGTCCCGACTCTCCCGCAGGTGCGCGGCCCGCTCCGCCCGGACGTCCTCGACCCGCTCCAGCAGCTCCCGGACGATCAGCTGGTCCAGCACCGGGCTGGCCATGTCGAGCGGCTCGCGCGCCACGACCATGCGGCGCACGAGCGGCGCCGCCGCCCGGATCCAGCCGATCCGCAGCCCGCCCCACATCAGCTTGGACGCCGACCCGATCGTGATCACCCGGCCGCCGGAGTCGTACATCGCCAGCGGCGGCAGCCGCGGCGCGTCCGGGTCGTGCGCGAGGTCGGCGAAGATCTCGTCGGCGACGACGTACGCGTCGGCGGCCCGCGCGCCGGCCGTGAACGCGGCGCGGTCGGCGTCCGGCATCAGCAGGCCGGTCGGGTTGTGGAAGTCCGGGATCGTGTGCACCAGCCGGACGGCCGCCTGCCGCATCGTGGCCGCGGCCAGCTCGGCGTCCCAGCCCCCGTTCATCCCGACCGGGACCAGCCGCGCGCCGGCGGCCCGCAGCGCCGTCAGCGCGTGCGGGTAGGTGGGCCGCTCGACCATCACCGGGTCCCCGGCGTTCACCAGCATCCGGACGAGGAGCGTGAACGCCTGCTGCGCGCCGCTCGTAACGACGATCTCGTCCGGGCGGGTGGGGACGCCGCGGGCGGTGTAGCGGTCGGCGATCGCCTGGCGCAGGCAGGCGAGCCCGGCCGGCTCGTACCCGGGGCCGCGGCTGTACCGGGGCAGCTCGGCGACGGCCGCCGCCACGGCCTCGTCCAGGACGGCGGGGGCGGCGGGCGCCGCGCAGCCCAGGTCGATGAAGCCCTCGCCGTCCGGTCCCCCGTCGGCGAACGCGATGTCGAAGCCGGCGGCGCCGAACCCGCCGGGCGCCGCCCCGGCGACGCCGGGGGCCGGTGCGGCGGGCGCCGGGCGGCCCCGGCCCGCGCCGGGCCCGCCCTCGCCAGCCATCCGCACCGGCGGCAGCGCCGTCCAGCTCCCCGCGCCCTGCCGGCTCTCGATGTAGCCCTCCTCGCGGAGCCGGTCGTAGGCGGCCGTCACGGTGGTGCGGCTGACACCCAGGGCGCCGGCCAGGTCGCGTTCCGCGGGCAGCCGCGTCCGCAGCGCCAGCCGCCCGTCCAGCACGAGACCGCGCACGCCGCGCGCCACCGCCGCGTAGACCGGGCGCTCGCGCGGCACGTCGCCCAGCAGCCGGGCCAGCTGGTGCCCGCTCACATATCTGGTGCTCATACAGACCACTTTCGCACATTGGCTCTGTAGCCTCCAGGCCAATCGGGACAAGAGTGGCCTTGTCACACCGGAGCGAAGGAGCGGGAACGACCAATGGCCTTGATGGCACGCCGATTGGTGCAACTCTACGTCGGCCTGGCCCTGTACGGCCTCGGATTGGCCTTGCAGCTGTCCTCGAACCTGGGGAACGACCCGTGGGACGTGCTCCACGAGGGCCTGGCCCTGCGGTTCGGCCTGACGATCGGCACCTGGATCCTGATCGCGGGCGCGCTGGTGATGCTGGCGTGGATCCCGCTGCGGCAGCGCCCCGGCATCGGCACGATCAGCAACGTGCTCCTCGTCGGCGCCTTCACGGACGCGTTCCTGTGGCTGCTGCCCGCCCCGGACTCGCTCGGGGCCCGCGCGGCGTACCTGGTGACGGCCGTGCTGGTCGGCGGCTTCGCCACCGGCTGCTACATCGGCGCCGGGCTCGGGCCCGGCCCCCGCGACGGCCTGATGACGGGGATCGCCGCGCGCGGGCGCTCGCTGCGCGCCGTCCGGACCGGGATCGAGCTGACCGTCCTCGCGGTCGGCTGGCTGCTGGGCGGGACGGTCGGCGTCGGCACCGTCCTGTACGCGCTCGCCATCGGCCCGCTCACGCACGTGTTCCTGCCCATGCTCACGATCAAGGACCCGGCCCGCGACCCCGCCCCGGACGTCCCCGTCGACGTACCCGGCGACGTCCCGGCGCCGGTCGGGGCCCACGGGCCCGCCGCACCCCCCGAACCCGTCGGCGCCCCCGAACCGACCTGACGAGAACCCCGCGGTCCGCAGACCGTTCGTGGCGGGGCGTCCGGTCCGGGCGCGGTCAGTGCTCGGCGGCGAGCGTCGCCAGGACGGCCGCGAACTCCTCCGGCAGGACGAGCACGCCGTTCTCGTAACGCGTGTGCAGGTACGTCAGCTCGCCCGCGCGCCACCAGTAGAGCTGCGGGCTGAGCGACCCCGGGCCCTCGTGGTAGGCGCGGTACGCCTGCGCCCGCAGCTCCTCGGCGGCGGCCACGGCGGCGCGGTAGCGGGCGCGCGGGGAGCCCTCGGTCATGCGCAGCGGGTGCGCGACGATCAGGCTGCGGTTCGGGGCGATGACGAGCGCGCCGTAGGGCCCGATCGGCAGATACTCCTCCAGCCACGCCAGGTGCGTGACGGCGTAGAACGTCCAGCCGCGCAGCACCGACACCCGGACGCCGCGCAGGTCCTGCTCGACGACCTGCAGCGGCCCGTCCGCCCGCACGTTGGCTCGTCCGATCATGAACAGCGCGTCCCCGGAGACGGGCCAGCCCCGCATCTCCGTGGTGGTGACCGTCCGCATCGTGGTGGGGGTGTCGACGACGACGGCCTCGATCAGGCCGGGCGCGAAGGGGCGGGCGGCGAGGGTGCCGTTGTCGTTCTCGGCCGGGTAGATCCGGGTCCGCAGCAGGTGCTGGGCGAGGTCGAAGTCGCTGAGGTCGAGCGGCTCCTCGGTCGCGGTGACGACGGTGGTGACGTGGTCGGAGACCAGCGCGGGCCAGTCGTCGCGCGGCACCCGCCGGGCGACCTGCCGGACGTCCCGCATATTGACGTGCAGGCGCTGCGGGCCCTCCAGCAGCATGATGTCGCCGGGCGCGGGGCGGCACGCGTAGCCGAGGCTCTCGGCCACCAGGACCAGCAGCGATTCGAGGGTGCCGTCGTCCCACGCGTCCCCGCCCGCGTGCCGGCCGCTCATCGGGCGCCCCCCGCCGCCAGCGTGCGCCGGTCGGCGTCGAGGACGGCCGGGGCGCCGAGCTCGAGCGTGCCCTGGCGCGCTCCATGTCCGGCGGGGACGCCCGCCAGGACGGGCACGCCGAGCCGGGCGGTGAACACGGCGTCGAGCTCGTCCGGGTCGCCGCAGCGGTCCCAGGAGCCGAGGGCGATCCCGGCGGCGCCGTCGAACCATCCCGCCTGCAGCAGTTGCACGAGCATCCTGTCGATCCGGTAGGGGGCCTCGGTGACGTCCTCGAGGAACGCGATGCGGCCCGCGGCGGGCGGCGGCGCGTACGGGGTGCCCAGCAGGGCCGTCAGGAGGGAGAGGGTGCCGCCGGTGAGGGGGCCTTCCGCGCGTCCGGGGCGCAGCGCGCGTGCGCCGGGCAGTGCGGTTCCGCCGCCGAACAGCGCGCCGCGGAGCGCGTCGATCGACCAGGCGCGGTCGCCGTCCGTCCCGGACGCCGCCGTGTCGGGGCCCGCGAGGAGCCCGGCGGCCATCGGGCCGAAGGACGTGGTGATGCCGAGGCGGGCGCCGAACGCCGCGTGCAGGGCGGTGACGTCGCTCGATCCGTGCAGGATCTTCGGTGCGCCCGCGGCGGCGACGTCGGCCTCGGTGGCGGCGGCGAGGGCGGTCCAGTCGAGCAGGTCGAGGACGCGGGTGGCGCCGTAGCCGCCGCGCGCGCAGATCACCGCGCGCACGTCCGGGTCGCACCAGGCGTCCGCCAGGTCGGCGGCCCGTTCGGCGTCGCCGCCGGCGAGCCCGCGCCGGGCGTCGCGGGCGGGCGCGGAGCCGTCGAGGTTGACTCGGTCGAGGGCGTGCTTCCCGACCGCCACGTCAAGACCGAGATCGCGCAGCGCCGCTTCGCCGGCCGCGAGGCGGGCCGGCTCGACGGGACCGCTCGGAGCGACCACGACAACCCGGTCACCGGGGAGCAAACGCCTGTAAGTACGGACATTCCGCGTGTCCGCGCGCCGTGCGGACGGTTCCCCGGAGGGCGCGTCGGACGGCTCCTGTGCCGCCTCCGCGCGGGCGCCCCCGCTCATCAACCCGATCCCTCCTCAGCACCCGACCGTTAGAGCTTGTCAGGATCCGGACGTCGACGGAAGAGGCCGCCGGTCACGACCCGCCAACGGATGCGCCGCCGGATCCCGCCGGGACGTCGCGGCCGCCGCCCGGCGCGCGCCCGGCCACGGCGACCGCCCGGTCACTGTAGCGGTCGTCCGAGGGCCTCCGGGCGGACGCCCCCGGGCCTCCGGGGCGGCGCACGGCGGTCAGCGGACGGTGCCGAGCACCAGCCCCGCCAGTTTCGGCAGGGCCTCCCCGACCGGCAGCCGCAGGACCGCGTCGGCCAGACCATCGTACGGCGTTTCCGACGCGTTAATGATCACCAGTCGGGCGCCGTGCTCCACCGCCTCCAGGCAGAGGCCCGCCGCGGGCTGCACCGTCAGCGACGTCCCGACGGCCAGGAACAGGTCGCACTCGCGCGCGGCGGTGATCGCCGCGTCCAGGACGTCCTGCTCGAGCGCCTGCCCGAAGGAGATCGTCGCCGACTTCTGGACGCCGCCGCATTCGGCGCACGGCGGGTCCTCCTCGCCCGCGTCGACCCGCGCGAGGATCTCGGGCATCGGGGTGCGCAGCCCGCAGGACAGGCAGACCGCGTCGCGCATCGTCCCGTGGATCTCGATGACCGTGCCGGGCCCCGATCCGGCCCGCTGGTGCAGCCCGTCGATGTTCTGCGTGACGAGGGCCCGCAGCCGTCCGGCCCGTTCCAGCTCGACCAGCGCCGCGTGGGCGGCGTTCGGTTCGGCGTCCCAGGCGGGGTGGTCGCGGCGGGACCGCCACGCGCGGCGCCGCACGTCCGGGTCGGCGAGGTAGGAGCCGATCGTGGACATCGCCTCGGCCGTCGGGTCCTTGGTCCAGACGCCCTGCGGCCCGCGGAAGTCGGGGATCCCGCTGTCGGTCGAGATGCCCGCGCCGGTCAGGACCGTGATGGCGCCGACCGTCGGCAGGAGGTCGGCGAGCGTCTGCGGTTCGTCCATTCCTCCAGGCTAGAACGCGATCCTGCTAAATCGCTGTTTAACGGATGTGTATCGGACGCGCCCTACGGAGGGTCACGGACCGTCCACCCCGCAAAAGGTGACAAACTTGGCTCCGTATGAGGTCGACGCCGCACATCTTGGTGATCAACGGCACCAAGGTCCGCCGCCCCGTGTTCGTCCTGGGCGCTCCGCACTCGGGCACGGACCTGCTGGCGCGTGCGATCAAGAGGTCACCGGAGTTCCACCTGACGACCGGCCGTCCCGAGGTGCTGCGCGTCACCTACGCGTTCGCGCGGCGGCCCGCGATCGCCGGCGAGCGCGAGCGCGGCGCCGCCCGGGTGCTGCGCGACGCCTACGCGCAGGCGTGGCAGGTGTCGGCGCGGGCGTGCGGCGAGTGCCCGGCCGACTGCCGCGACCTCGGCGGGCTGCCGCCCGCCGGCGACGGCCCCGGGGACGCGACGTGCGTCGACGCGCGCGGCATCGCCCGGTTCGCCGACGCCTCCCCCGACCTGATCTACAGCGCCGACGTGCTGCTCGACGCGTTCCCCGACGCGCAGCTCGTCCAGGTGATCCGGGACGGCCGGGACGCCGTCGCCGACATGCTCGAGGACGAGCGCTGCCTCGCCTGGTTCCAGCCGGGCCTCGCCAACCTCGACACCGTCTTCCCGAACGCGTTCTTCGGCGTCGAGGACCACACCGAGCGCAGCCGCTGGCCGCGCGCGGCGACCGCCGTCAAGTGCGCGCTGCGCTGGCGCGGCGCGGTGCGGCTGAGCGCGAAGCTGCGCCGGCAGGTCCCCGAGGAGCAGCTGTTCACCGTCCGGTACGAGGACCTGGCCGCCCGGCCGCGCAAGCTCGCCGCCGACCTGTCCCGCTACCTCGACGCCGAGATCTCCCGCACGGCGCTGGGCGGGCTCGTCCGCGCCGCGGCGGGCGGCCGGACCGGCGACCCGCACGGGGTCGGGTCGTGGCGCGAGCGGCTGACGTCCCGGCAGGCCGCCCAGGTCGAGAAGATCGCGGGGATCGAGCTGGGCCGGCTCGGCTACCGGCTCGCCTCCGGCGCCTGATCCTCCGCGGCGCCGGGCCGCCACTCGGCGGCCGCCGGCGGCCCGTCGAGCGCGTCCCGCCCGATCACGCCGTCCGCCTCGCTCCCGCCGCTCCCGCCGTCGCTCTGGCGGGCGAACTGGGTGCGGTACAGCTCGGCGTACAGGCCGCCCCGCAGCAGGAGCTCCTCGTGCCGCCCGCGCTCGGCGACGCGGCCGCCGTCGATGACCAGGATCTGGTCGGCCTCCCGGACGGTCGACAGCCGGTGCGCGATCACCAGCGAGGTGCGCCCCGCGAGGGCGGACGCCAGGGCCCGCTGCACCGCCGCCTCCGACTCGGAGTCGAGGTGCGCGGTCGCCTCGTCCAGCACGACCACCGACGGCGCCTTGAGCAGCAGCCGCGCCAGCGCCAGCCGCTGCTTCTCCCCGCCCGACAGCCGGTAGCCGCGGTCGCCGACGACGGTGTCCAGCCCCTCGGGCATCTGGTCGACCAGGCCGCCGATGTGCGCCGCCTCGAGCGCCTCCCGGATCTCCTCGTCGGCGGCGTCCGGACGGGCGTAGCGCATGTTCTCGCGGATCGAGTCGTGGAACAGGTGGGCGTCCTGGCTGACCACGCCGATCTCCGCGCGCAGCGACTCCAGCGTCACGTCGCGGACGTCCGCCCCGCCGATCCGCACGGCGCCGTCCGACACGTCGTAGAGCCGGGACACCAGGTGCGTGATCGTCGACTTGCCGGCGCCGGACGGGCCGACGAGCGCCACGAGCTGGCCGGGGCGCACGGTGAAGTGGACGTCGTGCAGCACCTCGCGGCCGGGGGCGGAGTCGGCGCGGGCGATCGACTCCAGCGACGCCAGGGACACCTCGTCCGCCGAGGGGTACGCGAACCGCACGTGGTCGAACTCGATCGCGGGCGCGGCGGGCGCCGCGGTCGCGGCCCGCGGGGCGTCCGCGCCGTCCGGGCCGTGCGCGCCGGCCGCCGCCCGCCGGGCCTCGGCGAGCCCCCGCGCGTCCTTCCGGTCGCGGATGAGCGGTTCGAGGTCCAGCACCTCGAAGACCCGGTCGAAGCTCACCAGCGCGGTCATGACGTCAACGTGGACGTTCGACAGCGCGGTCAGCGGCCCGTACATCCGGGTCAGCAGGGTGGCGAGCGCGACGAGCGTGCCGAGCTCCAGCGCGTCGCCCACGACCAGCGACCCGCCGACGCCGTAGACCATGGCGGTGGCGAGCGCGGCGACGAGCGTCAGCGCGGTGAAGAACACCCGGCCGTACATGGCGGCGACCACGCCGATGTCGCGGACCCGCGCGGCCCGGCCGGAGAAGTTCTCCTCCTCCTCGGACGGGCGCCCGTACAGCTTCGCCAGCATCGCGCCCGCGACGTTGAACCGCTCGGTCATGAGCGAGCTCATCTCCGCGTCCAGCTTCATCTGCTCGCGGCTGACCCGCTGCAGCCGCTTGCCGACCCACTTGGCCGGCAGGACGAACACCGGGAGCAGCAGCAGCGCGATCAGCGTGACCTGCCACGACAGGATGAGCATCGTGACGAGCACCAGCACCAGGCTGATCACGTTCGACACGACCGACGACAGCGTGGTGGTCAGCGCCCGCTGCGCGCCGATGACGTCGTTGTTCAGCCGGCTGACCAGCGAGCCGGTCTGCGCCCGCATGAAGAACGCGACGGGCTGGCGCTGGACGTGCGCGAACACCTGCGAGCGCAGGTCGTAGATGAGTCCCTCGCCGACCCGCGCCGAGTACCAGCGCTGCGCCAGCCCGAGGACCGCCTCCACCAGCGCGAGCGCGGCGACGCCGACGGCCAGCCACACCACCACGGACTGCCGGCCGGGCACGATGCCCCGGTCGATGATCGCCTTCAGCAGCAGCGGGTTGGCGACCACGATGAGCGAGGCGAACGTGTTGAGGGCGAGGAACAGCGACAGCTCGCGGACGTACGGGCGCGCGTAGCCGACGATCCGCTTCACGGTGCCGGGCTTGAGCTTCTGCTGGGTGACCGAGCTGTCCCGGCGGAACGAGGCCATCACCTGCCAGCCGTTGCCCGGCGTTCCCGGCATGCCCACACGCGCCTCCGAGGGTCGCGGCGCGCCCGCGGAACGCGGGCGCGCACTCGTCATCGGGTCATCAAGTAAGCATCACAACGCGACGGCCCCCGCGGCCCTTCCGGTTTGAGCTGTGGGCGAAAACGCGCGTCCCCGCCGCGTCTCTGCCGCGTCTGTGGCGGTCTCCGCCGCGCTCGAGGCGGCGTCCCCGCCGTCCTAGCCCTGCGCGCCGAACATCTCCCGGAGCCGGCCGATCTGCTCGCGCCGCTCGGCGGCGCACTGCTCCTCGAGCGTGTTCTCGGCCGCCTCCCACAGCAGCCGCTTCGTCGCGACCGCCGCGCCCGGGTTCACCGCGAGCAGGGACGCGACGAGGTCGGCGACCGCCGCGTCCAGGCCGTCCGCCGGGACGACGATCTCGGCGAGGCCCAGCCGGGCGGCCTCGTCCGCGCCGACGGTGCGGGCGGTCAGGCACAGCTCCAGCGCGCGGCCGATCCCGACGATCTCCACCAGCGGCTTGGTGCCGGTCAGGTCGGGGACGAGCCCGAGCGCGGGCTCCTTCATGCAGAACCGGGCGTCGTCGGCGACGACCCGCATGTCGCAGGCCAGGGCGAGCTGGAAGCCGCCGCCGATCGCGTGCCCGTGGACGGCGGCGACGGTGACGATGTCGGGGCGCCGCAGCCAGGTATAGCCCTCCTGCAGCTCCGCGATGAACCGGTCGGTCGCCGCGGCGTCGGAGCCGTCGGTGAAGCCCTCGCCGCCGCCGGAGAACATCGACAGGTCGATGCCGGCGGAGAAGCACGGGCCCGCGCCGCGCAGGACGACGACGCGCACGTCCGCGGGGAGCGAGCGGCCGATCGCGGCGAGCCCGCGCCAGGTCGCGAAGGTCATCGCGTTGCGCCGCTCGGGGCGGTCGAGCGTGACGGTGGCGACGGCCCCGTCGATCTCCAGCGCCAGCCCGGCCTCGGCCAGCTCGGCCGCGCCCGGGGCGGCGGGCGCCGCGCTCTCCTCGGCGCGCGCGTGCACGTCGGTCATGTGTCCCCCTCCTGGTGGGCGGCCTCCCGAGGGCGCGCCCGAACGGCTCGGCTGCGGCGGTGCACCGCGCACCGGACCCGCCTCGCCGTCCACGAGGCGGGGCCCATGCCGATCCCGCCGCGACCGAACCCTACTCGGTCGGTCGCGGCGCCTGGTCGGGCGTCCCGTCCAGGGGGGACGATCCCCGCCGCGGCCGGGCCTGACCCGTTGCCTCCGCTCGGCGCCGGTCGCGCCGAAGGCGGCCGCAACGGGTCAGGTGGGGCGCTGCTCCGGGGGTCGGCGTCCGGTCAGGACTTCTTGCCCCGGGTCGCGCCGCCGCGACCGCGAAGGTTGACGCCGGACTCGGTCAGAATCCGGTGGATGAAGCCGTACGAGCGGCCGGTGGCGGCTGCCAGGGCGCGGATGCTCTCGCCGGATTCGTACCTCTTCTTCAGGTCCGTCGCCAGCTTGTCGCGCTCGGCACCGGTCACGCGGGTGCCCTTCTTCAGGGTCTCGGCCACGAGTACCTCCCGTAGTGATGTGGTGACCGCTGCGTTATCCCCCGCCATGATCAGTCATTCCCGGCCGTTCGGCTACCCACTCGGCGAGAAAAGATCTGCGGAAGATGCCGCGCAGGTCACGCGAGCGTCACCAGATCGGCAAACTCGTCACTCCAGATATCCTCCACACCATCCGGAAGCAAGATCACTCTTTCCGGAGCGAGCGCTTCGACGGCGCCCTCGTCGTGGGTGACCAGGACGATGGCTCCGGCGAACGTCCGCAGCGCCGCGAGGATCTCCTCCCGGCTCGCCGGGTCGAGGTTGTTGGTGGGCTCGTCCAGGAGCAGGACGTTCGCGCTGGAGACCACGAGCATCGCCAGTGCCAGCCGGGTCTTCTCGCCGCCGGACAGGACGCCCGCGGGCTTGTCGACGTCGTCGCCGGAGAACAGGAACGAGCCCAGGATCTTGCGGACCTCGACGGGCGCCATGCCGGGCGCGGCGGACTGCATGTTCTCCAGCACCGACCGTTCGACGTCCAGCGTCTCGTGCTCCTGGGCGTAGTAGCCGAGCCGCAGCCCGTGGCCGGCCTCGACGCTGCCGGTGTCGGCCTCGTCCACCCCCGCCAGCAGGCGCAGGAGCGTCGTCTTGCCCGCGCCGTTCAGGCCGAGGACGACGACGCGGCTGCCCTTGTCGATCGCCAGGTCGACGTCGGTGAAAATCTCCAAAGATCCGTACGATTTCGACAAACCCGTCGCGGTGAGGGGGGTCTTGCCGCACGGCGCCGGGTCCGGGAAGCGAATTTTGGCCACCTTGTCGGCCTGCCGCTCGCCCTCGACGCCCGCCAGCAGCTGCCGGGCGCGGCGGTCCATCTGCTGGGCCGCCTTCGCCTTGGTGGCCTTGGCGCGCATCTTGTCGGCCTGGGACAGCAGCGCGGACGCCTGCCGATGCGCGTTGGCGCTCTCGCGCTTGCGGCGCCGCTCGTCGGTCTCCCGCTGGTCGAGGTACTTCTTCCAGCCGACGTTGTAGATGTCGATGACGCTGCGGTTGGCGTCCAGGTGGAAGACCCGGTTCACGACGGCGTCCAGCAGCTCGACGTCGTGGCTGATGACCACGAGGCCGCCCTGGTGCGACTTCAGGAAGTCGCGCAGCCAGACGATGGAGTCGGCGTCCAGGTGGTTGGTCGGCTCGTCCAGCAGCAGGGTGTCGGCGTCGGAGAACAGGATCCGGGCCAGCTCCACCCGCCGCCGCTGCCCGCCCGACAGCGTCCCGAGGGGCTGCCCGAGCACCCGGTCCGGCAGGCCGAGGCTGGACGCGATCGAGGCGGCCTCGGACTCGGCGGAGTAGCCGCCGAGCACGTGCAGCCGCTCCTCCAGCCGCCCGTAGCGGCGGACCGCCTTGTCCCGCGCCTGGCCGGTGGCGGTGGCCATGGCCTCCTCGGCGGCCCGCAGGTCGCGGACGATCTCGTCCAGGCCGCGCGCCGACAGGATGCGGTCGCGGGCCAGCTCGTCGAGGTCGACGCCGCGCGGATCCTGGGGGAGGTAGCCGATGGTGCCCGAGGAGGTGACGGCGCCCTGCGCGGGGAGCGCCTCCCCCGCCAGCACCTTGGTGAGGGTCGTCTTCCCCGCGCCGTTGCGGCCCACGAACCCGACCCGGTCGCCGGGATTGACCCGGAACGAGGCGGATTCGATCAGCAGCCGGGGCCCGGCGCGCAGCTCGATGTCTTTCGCGATGATCACAGTGACAGGGCTCCCCTGGACGGGACGGTTCGACGGGCAGGCGCACGAAACGGCGCGCCGCACGGTCCGGTGACCGGGGCGCGCCAGAACGGCCTGTCAGTTCGGGAGCGAAACCATCGGTCCAGTGTACGTGACCGCGTCCCGCCCCGTTCCATACTTTTTCGCCGCCCCGTCGAACACGAGTGCGAACGCGACCGGGGTATGGGGAGGACGCACGGGTCAGAGCGTGCGACGGGGACGCCGGGCCGGAGACGGCCCACGACCAAGGAGCGAGTCGGAATGACGCACGTCACGAGCAACGCGCCCGAAGGGACGCCGAACTGGATCGACCTGGGGGTCCCGGACGTCGAGCGGGCCAAGGCGTTCTACGGTCCGATCTTCGGCTGGGAGTTCCGCGACACCGGCGCGGAGACAGGGCACTACAACCTGTGCCTGCTGCGCGGCGAGTCCGTCGCGGCGGTCATGAAGAACCCGGACGAGGACGCCGACGACTTCTGGTGGGACGTCTACTTCGCCACCGACGACTGCGACGCGACGGTCGCGCGGGTCACCGACGCGGGCGGCGAGGTGGTGGAGCCCGCGATGGACGTGATGGACCTCGGCCGGATGGCCATCGTCCGCGACCCGCAGGGCGCCCAGTTCGGCCTGTGGCAGGGCCGCGCGCACATCGGCTCCGCCTACGTGAACGAGCCGGGCTCGCTCGTCTGGAACGAGGTCGTCACCCCCGACCCCGAGGCCGCGCTCGGCTTCTACGCCGCCGTGTTCGGGCACCGGGGCGAGGCGATGCCCGACGAGGAGGCGGGCGGCATGGACTACACCGTCCTCAAGCGCCCGGACGGCCGCTACATCGGCGGCGTGATGGGCGAGCCGGGCGCGGGCGGCGCGTCGTGGCAGTCGTGCTTCGCCGTCGCGGACGCCGACGAGGCCGTCCGGCTGGTGCGCGAGGGCGGCGGCGCCGTCGACCGGGAACCCGTCGACTCGCCGTACGGGCGGTTCGCGTCCGTCCGCGACCCGTTCGGCGCCCGGTTCCAGCTGATGAAGCCGGCGCCCGAACCGGCGGGGTGACCCCGCCGCCGGTGCCGGGCGGGCGCGCGCCCGCCCGGCACCGGCCGGCCGGTCAGTCCTGGCGTTCGGCGGCGAGGCGCTGGTTGATCGTGTGCTGGAGCCGCTGCAGCCCGGACGTGCCGACCGTGCCGATCTGGCCCTCGAGGTCGCGCAGCAGGACGTCCTCGTTCATCACGACCTCGGACGACTGCATCAGCACGGTGCCCTGGCCGGTGAAGTCGAACTGGTGCTCCTCGCCGGACGCGCCCCCGATGCCGAACGCGGCGCGCGCGGCGCCGAGCGCCCCCCGCATGTACGCGTGGTCGTAGTGGTGGCAGGGGGACGGGCAGTCGGCCCAGCCGAGCAGCGCCTGCGGGTCGACCCGGACGGGCGGTTCGACGAAGTGCACGGGCCCGTTCGAGGCGGCCACGAACCGTCCGGTGCCGATCAGCGTGAGGAATCCCGGGATGATCGACTGCTTCAGTTCCAGGCCGGGCTCGAACGCCAGCAGGTTGCCGGCGCGGACCGTGAGGTTGCCGTCGTCGAGGTCGAAGGAGTTGACGTCGAAGCCCCGGTCGGCGAGCAGCAGCTTGCCCTGCCCCTGCGCGACGATCCAGTCCTGCGCGTAGAGCGGGGAGTTGAACGTGTGCGCGACGAGGGCGTCGAGGGGCCCGGCCGACAGCGCCTCGAACCTGATCTGCCCGTAGTAGGCGATCATCTTGCCCTTCTGCGCGAACCACTGCCCGTTGAGGTCCACGCTGAAGGCGTAGGGGTTGACGTTGTCGTTGGCCGGGAGCGTGCCGGCGTTCCAGGTCTGCGTGCCGTAGCTGGTCACGGTCAGATCTTCCTCTCGCTGGCCTGGACGTAGACGACGCCGGAGCCGCTCAGCTCGAGCTGGAACGCCTCGCCGGAGCCGCGGCCCACCAGGTCGCGGAGTCCGACGGCGGTGCTCAGCTTGTTCTGCACCTGGCCGCGGTGGGCGACGTACGCCTGCGGGTCGACGTGGACGGGGCGCTGCGGGGTGATCGGCATCTCCATCACGCCGCCGTGCGACAGCAGCGCGCAGGAGCCGCGGCCGGTGAGCGTGGTGGTGAACAGGCCCTGGCCGGTCACCGCGCCGCGGATGACGCCGCGGACGCCGCCCTGCTCGCCCATGAACATCGTCCCGACCTGGAGGGTCGCGTCGTGCACGAGGAGCCGGTCGGCCTCGACGAACAGCGTGTCGGAGCCGTCGAGCTCGACCGTGGTGACCTCCAGGCCCGCGTACCCGAACATCACCCGGCCCTGCCCGGTGACGTGCATCATCGAGGTGCGCTCGCCCGCGACGGCGCGTCCGAGCGTCTGGCCGAGGCCCTGCCCGGCGGTCGCGGACGGCGCGAACGACACCGGGCCGGTGTAGCCGAGCATCGCGCCGCGCCTGCTGTAGACCTCCCGCCCCGGCCCGACCTGCACCTGGAGCATCTTGGAGTTGATCGACTGGTATCCCGGCATCAGATCTCCAGAATGCCGCCGCGCTCGGCGGGCTGCACGTAGACCAGGCCGTGCCCCTGGTACCGGAACTGGACGCTCTCCCCGGACCCCTGGCCGAGGACGGTGCGGAAGTTGACGTCGGTGACGACGTCCTGCTCGAGCCGGCCGATGTGCCCCACGTAGGCGTGCGGGTCGACGCTCAGCGGCGCCTGCGGCGTCACCTCGAGGGCGATCGCGGGCCCGTCCGACAGGATCGCCGCGGTGCCGTGCCCGTCGACCTTGGTGGTCGCGAGGCCCTGCCCGCTCCCCATCCCGCGCAGCCCGACGAAGTGCACGCCGGTCTGCAGGCCGCCGTCCAGGGCGAGGAGGCTCTCGGACTCCACGTAGAGGGTGTCGCCGGCGAGCTGGACCAGGGTGACCTCGGTCGCCTCGCTCGCCAGGTACACCGTGCCCTGGCCGCTGATCTCCATGAGGGTCATGCTCTCGCCCGCGATCTTCCGCTTCAGCGCGCCGCGCAGGCCCTCGCCCCCGCTCATGCCCTGCCGCTTGAAGGCCATCTGTCCCTCGTAGGCGACCATGGAGCCGTTGAGCGCCCTGATCGACTCGCCCGCGAGATCGACGGCCAGCATCTTGGAGCCGTTCAATCGAAATTGCGCCACGGGCCGATAACATACCGGCCTGCCCCCGCCCAACCACAGGCATCGACCGTGAGCGGACCGGCGCGTTGCGGACGGGACCGCCCGGTGATCGGGAAGGATGGCGCCCATGTGGATCGCTCCCGAACGCCGCAGCATCAGCCGGTGGGCCGTCCCCGGCCTCGTCCTGGCCGCCGCGGTGGTGGTCGGCGCCGTGCTCGCCGCCGACGGCCGCACCGGCACCGGCGCGGTCGCGCTCTGCGCGCTCGCCGGGTACGCGGGGCTGCTGGCGCACCGCAGGCACGACGCCGGCCCGGCCCTCGGCGAGGGGTTCGGCACCGGGCACCGGACGCGCGCGCACCGGCGCGGCGCCGCCGTCACCGGGGACGTGCTGACGGTCGCGGTCGTCGCGGCGCTGACCGTGCAGGCGCTGCGCGGCGCCGAGATCGCCCCGTACGCCTGGCTCGCCGCCCTCGCGGGCGTCACCTACCTGCTGGCGACGCTGTTCGCCGGACGCGACCTGTGACCATCGTTTATGATCATGTGGGGCACGTCTGACCTGGCGAATTGTGCGTGAACAACTCCTGACAACTGGGGTTTCGGGCGTATAGAGGCGGCATCATGCGGATGTGTCAGCCCTTGATGTCCTTCTCCCCGCCCGCGCGGTGTTCCACCCGGTCGTCGACCTGGGCAGCGGCGCCGTCGTGGCCGTGGAGGCGCACGCGGGCCCGACCGCGGACCCGTCCGCCGGGCCCCTCCCGGACCCGGCCGCAGACCTCCGCCCCGACCCGTACGCCGCACCGCCCGCACCCGCCGGACGGCCCGATCCCGCCGCCCACGACGTGCGCCGCGCGGTCGACGCGGCGGGCGCGGCGGCGGAACTCGGCACGCGGCTCCCGCTGCTGGTCGGCCTGCGCGCCGAGACCCTCGCCGCGGGCGAGCACGTCCTGTCCGCCCTGCACCGGGGCCTGGGCTCGGCGGGACGCCGCCCCAACGAGATCATCCTGTGCGCGACCGGCGGGTTCCCGCCCGGGATCCGGCCCGCGGTGGCGGCCGCGCTCGGCGGGCTGCGCCGGGCCGGCTACCTCGTCGGGCTCGCCGGGCTCGGCGCCGCGCACGCGCCGCTGGACCTGCTCGCCGACGTCGCCCCCTACCTGCTCAAGCTCGACGCCGACCTGGCCCGGCGGACGCCGGGCGAACCGCGCCGCTCCGCGCTGGCCGGGAGCCTGATGGACCTGGCGCACCGGCTGGAGACGCACGTCCTCGCGCCGGGGCTGGAGACCCAGGACCAGGTGCTGCACCTGCGCGGGCTCGGCGCCCGGCTCGCCCAGGGACCGGTGCTGGCCGGGCCGGAGTGGCGGCCGGGCATGCCGGTCAGCGTCCCCGTCGCGGCGCGCGAGGAGCCGGCGGCGCGGCTCCCGTACGCCTCGCTCGGGCCGCGCGTGTCGGAGTTCACCCTGCCGGCGATCACGCTGCCGCACACGGCCACCGCCGACGAGGTGCTGGAGGCGCTGAACGCCGAGAGCGGCGTCACCAGCATCGTCCTGGTGGACGAGCGGCAGCGCCCGTACGCCACGGTGGACCGGACGCGGTTCCTGCTGCGGCTGTCGGGGCCCTACGGGCACGCGCTGCACGCCGCCCGGCCCGCCGCGCGGCTCGCCGACCGGCCCCGGCCGGTGCCGCGCACCGTCCCGGCGGTGGCGGCGCTGCGCGCGGCGGGCCGGGAGGACGAGCGGGTCTACGACGACCTGGTCGTGGTGGACGAGGTGGGCCGCTGCCTCGGCATCGTCCGGGTCGCCGACCTCATCCGCGGCCTGTCCCCCTGACCGCGCGCCGGACGCCCACGGACGGCCCCGGACTTCCGGCCGCCGCGTGCGGCGCCCGTCCCGCCGGACGAGGCGCGGGGCGCGCTGAGCGGCCGTGCGGCGGGCCGGAGGCGTCAGCGGGGATGCGGGTGACGGCCGGGGTCCACCGGGCCGACGGCGGCCGTCTCCTGGGCGAGGATGGCCGCCTGGACGCGGCTGCGCAGCCCGAGTTTCGCCAGAATGCGGCTGACGTGCGTCTTGGTGGTGGTCTCGGCCATGTCGAGGCGCTCCGCGATCTGCCCGTTCGACATGCCCTCGCCCAGGCACCGGAAGACGTCCCGCTCGCGGGGCGTCAGGTCCGCCAGCCCGGGGACGGGCTCCGGTGCCGCCGGGCGCGCGGCGAACGCGCCGATCAGCCGCCGGGTCACCTTCGGGGCGATGATGCCCTCCCCCGCCGCCACCGTGCGCACCGCGTCGACGAGCCGGTCGGCGTCGACGTCCTTGAGCAGGAACCCGGCCGCGCCCGCCCGCAGCGCGCCGAACACGTACTCGTCCACGTCGAACGTGGTCAGCACGAGCACGTCGGTGAAACCGGAGATCTCCCGGGTGGCGCGGATGCCGTCCAGCCGCGGCATGCGCACGTCCATCAGCACCACGTCCGGGCGCAGCTCGCGCGCCAGCTCGACCGCCCGTTCCCCGTCGGCGGCCTCGCCGACGACCCGGACGCCCGGCGCGGCGCCCAGGATGAGGACCAGCCCGGCGCGCACCGCCGCCTGGTCGTCGGCCACCAGCACGTCGATCATCTAGGTCGTCTCCTTCTCGGCGGGCGGGTCCACGGGCAGCCGGGCGCGCACCCGCCAGCGGGAGCCGTCCGGCTCCGGCCAGGGGCCCGCGTCGAACCGGCCGCCCAGCAGCGTCGCCCGCTCACGCATCCCGATCAGTCCGCTGCCGGTGCCCGGCAGCCGCGCGTCGCCGGCCCCGAGCGGGCTCAGCACGTCGATCGTCAGGCCGTCGCGCCCGTACTCGACCACCACGTCGGCGCGGCCGGGACCGGCGTGCTTGAGCGCGTTCGTCAGCGACTCCTGCACGATCCGGTACGCGGCCAGTTCCACCGCCGCGGGCAGCTCGGGCGGCTCCCCGGCGATCTGCAGGCGGGCGGACAGGTCGTTGCGCGACGTTCGCGCCACCAGCCGTTCCAGCTCCGACAGCCGCGGCTGCGCGGGCGGATCGGTGTCGGCGCCGTCGCCGTCGCGCAGCAGCCCGATCATGCGGCGCATCTCGGCCAGCCCCTGCACGCTGTTCTCGCGGATCACCTCGAGCGACCGGTCCAGCGTCTCCCGGTCCAGGTCGCGGACCTTCAGGACGGCCGACGAGTGCAGCGCGACGGCGCTCAGGTGGTTCGCGACGACGTCGTGCAGCTCCCGCGCCATCCGGGCCCGCTCGGCGCCCACGGCGGCGCGCCGGTCGAGCTCGGCGAGCCGCGCGACCTGCTCGGCGCGCTGCCGCTCGGCCTCCGCCCGGAAGCGGTGCTCGCGGACCACCATCGCGGTCAGCACCGGCGCGACCCAGGTCATCCCGGCGACCGCGCCCAGCAGCACCGCGACGGAGATCCCGCCCAGCAGGGCGCCCGCCGCCACCGTGGTGGCCAGCGTCGCCGCGATCGTCACGCCGAGGAGCCGTTCGGCCGTCCGCCGCGGCCCGTACAGGCTCGCCGCGTACAGCGCGTCCCCGTAGATCATCAGCGTGGCGAGGCTCGGCCCCAGCGCCACGTCGAGGAAGTTGAAGGGCGTCGCCACCGCCAGCCCGGTGCGGGGCGCCGTCCGCCGCAGCAGCATCGCCGCGCACAGGCCGGCCAGCGGGACGCACCGCAGCGCGAGGTTCGGCAGCCAGGCGTCCACCCACTTGATGTAGCCGTCCGCGAGGATCATCAGGACGCCGCCGATCAGCGCCGCGGCGGCGATGAGGGCGTCCTGCGGGGTGGTGAGGCGGCGGGCGGTCGACAGCACGCCCCCTATCTCAGCACCTCCGGGAGTGTGGCGCGTCCACCGCTGTGAGGGCGGCGCGTACATCCTTCGGACGACCCGCGAAACCTCATCCCAGACGACGCGTCCCCTCCCCCGCGTGTCCGACGATCGAGGGGTACGCCATCGGAGGGAACGCACAGTGCGCACCATCGGAACCATCGTCGCGGTCGCGGGTCTGCTCTCGCTCGTCAACCACGCCTTCGGCAGCAATCAGATGGACGTTCTGGAGTGGACGGACACCCGTCAGCCGCTCGCCGGAATCGGCCTCGGCCTGCTCGGGCTGGCGCTCTACGGCGCCGGCGCGGCCCTCGCCCGGCGCCGGTGACGCCGTGCTCATCGCGGTCATCGCCGCGTGCGAGATCGGGTTCTGGGTCGTCCTCGGCGCCGGCCTGCTCGCCCGCTACCCGCTGCGGATGCGGCGCCTCGGGGCCCTGCTCCTGCTCTGCGTGCCGCTGATCGACGCCGTGCTGCTCGCCGCGACCGTCCTCGACCTGCGCCGGGGCGCCGAGGCGGGCTTCGCGCACGGGCTGTCGGCCGCCTACCTCGGCTACTCGATCGCGTTCGGGCACAGCATGGTCCGCTGGGCCGACGAGCGCTTCGCGCACCGGTTCGCGGGCGGCCCGCCGCCCCGTGGGAAGCCGCGGGGCGGCCGGGCGCGCACCCGGTACGAGTGGCGCGAGTTCGGCAAGGCCGCCGCCGCCACCGCGATCGCCTGCGGGCTGCTCGTCGGCATGATCGCCATGGTCGGCGACGCCGAGCGCACGGCGGCCCTGTGGGCGTGGGCGGCGCGCCTCGGCCTCGTCCTGGCGATCTGGGCGATCTGGCCCGTCAGCCACACGCTGTGGCCGGCCAAGGAGCAGGAGCCGGCGCCGGAGCAGGAACCGGAGGGGCGGAGCGCTAGCCCCGCAGGGTCCGGACGGCCGCGGTGACGATCGGCAGGTCGAACTCGCCCGCGGCCGTCTCGGGCCTGCCGCGCAGGTAGTCGCGCACCCGCCCGAGCAGCTCGTCGCGTTCGGCGGCGTCCAGCACGAGCACGTGGCTGTGCGTGCCGACGGTCGCCGCCATGGAGTCGACCGTGCGCCGCTGGGCGTGCGGGAACTCCGCCCGCTCGATCTCCGGGAACCACCGCGTCGGAGGGACCGACTTCGGCCGCCATCGCCGCAGCGACACGGTGCTGCGCGCGGCCTCCTTCAGCCCCGCGACCCACGGCACGCGGTCGTCGTCCAGGTTCCACAGCCCCGCGAGGACCCCGCCCGGCGCGAGCACCCGGTGGATCTCGGGGAGCGCCCGGTCGAGGTCGAACCAGTGCATCGCCTGCCCGACCAGGACCGCGTCCACGCTCGCGTCGCCGAGCGGGATGTCCTCCGCGCCCCCTCGCAGGACGCGCACGTCGGGGAGCCCGCGGCGGAGTTCGCCGAGCATCGCCGGATCGGGTTCGACGGCCACGACGTCCTCGGGGCGCAGGCCGTCCCGCAGGAGGACCTCGGTGAGCTTGCCGGTGCCCGCGCCGAGGTCGAGCGCCCGCGGCGGCCGTCCGCCCAGGGGCTCCAGCGCCCACCGCACCGCGGCGACCGGATAGTCGGGCCGCTCCGCCGCGTACGCCGCGGCGCCGCCGCCGAACGAGGCCGCACGCCGGGCCACGAGCCCCGGATCGCTGTCCGGAAAAGCATCCTTCACGTCGGACGACCCTACGCGGACGCCTCGGCGCCGGTGGCACCGCGCCCGGCGGACGCGCGGAGGCCGCGCCCCGGGTCGGGGCGCGGCCTCCGCGGGTGGCGCGTCAGACGTTGAAGCCGAGGGCGCGGAGCTGGTCCCGGCCCTCCTCGGTGATCTTGTCGGGGCCCCACGGCGGGAGCCACACCCAGTTGATCTTGACGTCCTGCACCAGGCCGTCCAGGGCGCTGTGCGCCTGGTCCTCGATCACGTCGGTGAGCGGGCAGGCGGCGCTGGTGAGCGTCATGTCCAGGGTGGCGACGCCCCCGTCGAGGTTCACCCCGTACACCAGGCCCAGGTCGACGACGTTGATGCCGAGCTCGGGGTCGACGACGTCCTTCAGCGCCTCGAGGACCTCCTCCTCGGCGGCGGTGTCGGCGCCGGTGCCGCCCGCGGCGGCCTCGGCCGTCTCGGGCGCGCCGGTCGTCTCGGCGGTGCCGGTCGACTCGGCGGTGCCGGTCGTCTCGGCGGTGTCGGTCGTCTCGCTCATGATGCCTCTCCCAGTGCGCGGGCGGTCGCGTCCTTCCACGCCATCCAGGCGAGGAGGGCGCACTTGATCCGGGCCGGGTACTTCGACACCCCGGCGAAGGCGACGGCGTCCTCCAGGACGTCCTCGTCCGGTTCGACGTCCTGGCCGCGCGACTGCATCAGCGCCAGGAACTCGTCGCCGACCTCCATGGCCTGCTTGACCGACTTGCCGATCAGCAGGTCGGCCATCACCGACGCGCTGGCCTGGCTGATCGAGCAGCCCATGGAGTCGTAGGAGACGTCCGCCACCGTGGCGTCCCGGCCGTCGCCGTCCAGGTGGACGCGCAGCGTCACCTCGTCGCCGCACGTCGGGTTGACGTGGTGCGCCTCACCCTCGTACGGCTCCCGCAAGCCCTTGTGGAGGGGATTGCGGTAGTGGTCCAGGATGACCTCCTGGTACATCGCCTCCAGCTGCATGTCGTCCTTTCCAAGCCTTTCTGGCTACAACCGGGGCGGCCCTCAGGCTGTTCCGAAGAACTTCTGCGCCTGCCGTACCCCGTCGGCGAGCGCGTCCACGTCGGCGAGGGTGTTGTACAGGTAGAACGTCGCCCGGGTGGTGGCGGGGATGCCGAACCGGCGGCAGATCGGCCACGCGCAGTGGTGCCCGACGCGGACCTCGACGCCGAGGTCGTCCAGCACCTGGCCGACGTCGTGCGGGTGGATGTCCGCGACGGTGAACGACACGGCCCCGCCGCGCGCCTCGGTGGTGCCCGGGCCGATGATCCGGACGCCGGGAATCTCCGACAGCCGCTCGAGGGAGTAGCCCACGAGGGCCTCCTCGTGCGCGTGGACCCGGTCCATGCCGAGGTCGGCGAGGTAGTCGCAGGCCGCGCCGAGCCCGACGGCCTGCGCGGTCATCGGGACGCCCGCCTCGAACCGCTGCGGCGGCGGCATGAACGTGCTCGACTCCATCCGCACGAGCTCGATCATGGAGCCGCCGGTGATGAACGGCGGCATGGCCTCGAGGAGCTCGCGGCGGCCCCACAGCACGCCGATGCCGGTCGGGCCGAGCATCTTGTGCCCGGAGAAGGCGAGGAAGTCGGCGCCGAGGGCGCGGACGTCCACCGGCTGGTGCGGAACGGACTGCGCGGCGTCCAGCAGGACGAGCGCGCCGACCGCGTGGGCACGCTCCACGATGCGGTCGACCGGCGTGACGGTGCCGAGGACGTTCGACTGGTGCGTCAGCGCGACGATCTTCGTGCGCTCGTTGACCAGGCCGTCCAGGCCGTCCAGGTCGAGGCGGCCCTCGTCGGTGATCCCGAACCAGCGGAGCGTCGCGCCGGTGCGGCGGCACAGCTCCTGCCACGGGACGAGGTTCGCGTGGTGCTCCATCTCGGACACCACGACCTCGTCGCCGGGGCCCACCCGGAAGCGCTCGGCCTCGGGCCCGGCGGTGGCGGCGTTGCTCATCGCGTACGCCACGAGGTTGATGCCCTCGGTGGCGTTCTTGGTGAACACGATCTCGCCGGGCGTCGCGCCGACGAACCGGGCGATGGACGCGCGCGCCTTCTCGTACGCCTCGGTGGCCTCCTCGGCGAGGAGGTGGGCGCCGCGGTGCGGCGCCGCGTTGTACCGCTCGTAGAACTCCCGCTCGGCGTTCAGCACCGCGACGGGCTTCTGCGAGGTGGCCCCCGAGTCCAGGTAGACCAGGGGCCGCCCGCCCCGGACGGTGCGCTGCAGGAGCGGGAAGTCCTTCTTCAGCTCCTCGGGCAGCAGTGTCATGCCGACGCGCCCGCCTTCACGTACTTCTCGTAGCCCTCGTTCTCCAGCTGGTCGGCCAGCTCGGGGCCGCCCTCGGCGACGATGCGGCCGCCCGCGAAGACGTGCACGAAGTCCGGCTGCACGTACCGCAGGATGCGCGTGTAGTGCGTGATCAGCAGGACGCCGGTGCCGGGCGCGGCCGAGAACCGGTTCACGCCCTCGGACACGACCTTGAGGGCGTCGACGTCGAGGCCGGAGTCGGTCTCGTCGAGTACGGCGATCTTCGGCTTGAGCATCTCCAGCTGGAGGATCTCGTGCCGCTTCTTCTCGCCGCCGGAGAAGCCCTCGTTGAGGGAGCGCTGCGCGAACGCGGGGTCGATGGACAGCCCGTCCATCGCCGCCTTCATCTCCTTGGAGAACTCGCGCAGCTTCGGGGCCTCGCCGCGGACGGCGGTGACGGCCGAGCGCAGGAAGTTCGAGACGGACACGCCCGGCACCTCGACCGGGTACTGCATCGCCAGGAACAGCCCGGCGCGGGCGCGCTCGTCGACGCTCATGGACAGGACGTCCTCGCCGTCGAGCGTCACGGTGCCGCCGGTCACCTCGTACTTGGGGTGCCCGGCGATCGCGTAGGCGAGGGTGGACTTGCCGGAGCCGTTCGGCCCCATCAGCGCGTGGGTCTCGCCGGCCTGCACGGTGAGGTCGACCCCGCGCAGGATCTCCTTGGTCCCGTCGGTGCCTTCGCCGACGGAGACGTGGAGGTCGCGGATCTCAAGCGTGGCCATGGTGTTGTCGTTCCTTAGTCGTCGGAGCCGAGCGAGACGTAGACGTCGCCGTCCTCGACCTTGACCTTGTAGGTGGCGACCGGCTGCGTCGCCGGCGGGTTGGTGGGCTTGCCCGTGCGCAGGTCGAAGCAGGACCCGTGCAGCCAGCACTCGATGGTGCCGTTGTAGATCTCGCCCTCGGAGAGGGAGACCTCGGCGTGCGAGCAGATGTCGTTGACGGCGAACACCTCGTCGCCGCTGCGCGCGATCGCGACGGGCGTGTCGTCGACCTCCACGCCGAGCGCCCCGTCCGCCGGGACGTCGGCGAGCGCGCACACCTTCACGTACGTCACCGGTCACCGCCCCGCACGTCGAGCTCCGCCTCGATGGCCTGCCGGACCTTGTCGCGCACCTCGTCGACCTCGATGCGGTCGACGAGCTGGCCGAGGAAGCCCCGGACGACCATGCGCCGCGCCTCGTCGAAGGTGATGCCGCGCGCCTGCAGGTAGAACAGGTGCTCGTCGTCGAGGCGTCCGGACGCGGAGGCGTGCCCCGCGCCGGCGACCTCGCCGGTGAGGATCTCCAGGTTCGGCACCGAGTCGACGCGCGTCCCGTCGGTGAGGACGAGGTTGCGGTTCAGCTCGTAGGTGTCGGTTCCCTCGGCCTCGGCGCGGATGATGACGTCGCCGATCCAGACGGCGTGCGCGTCGGCGTCCTGCAGGGCGCCGCGGTAGTCGACGCGGCTGCGGCAGTGCGGCACGGTGTGGTCGACCAGGAGCCGGTGCTCGAGGTGCTGGCCGCCGTCGACGAAGTACACGCCGTACAGCTCGGCGTCGCCGCCGGGCGCCTCGTACGCGACCGACGGGGAGATCCGCACCAGGTCGCCGCCCAGCGAGATGTTGTGGGAGACGAACCGGGCGTCGCGGCCGAGCCGGGCGTGCTGGTGCGACACGTGCACGCTGCCGTCGTTCCAGTCCTGCAGGCTGATCACCGAGAGGCGGGCGCCGTCGCCGACGACGAACTCGACGTTGTCGGCGTAGGTGGCCGAGCCGCGGTGCGCGAGCACCACGGTGGCCTCCGCGAACGGCTCCAGGATCACGGTGGTGTGCCCGTAGGCGGCGGCCGAGGCGTCCTCGCCGCGCACCCGCAGGACGGTCGGCGCGGACGCCACCGCCTCCTTCGGCACGGTGACGACCGTGGCGTGCGCGAACGCGTTCCACGCCTGGGCGGAGACCCGGTCGGCCGGGACGTACGCCTTGCCGAGGCGGGCGTCGTCGCGGCCGACGGTCTCGACCGTCACCTCCGGCGCGGCCTCGACGTCGACGATGACCTTGCCGCCGTCCTGCGCGGTCCCGTTGTGCAGGCCGTGGAGGCGGCGCAGCGGGGTGAACCGCCACTCCTCCTCGCGGCCGGTGGGGACCTCGAAGTCGCCCAGGTCGTACGACGCCTTCTCGTGCAGCGTCGAGAGAGGCTTCACGTCCAGCCCCATCAGCCGACGGCTCCTTCCATCTGCAGCTCGATGAGCCGGTTCAGCTCGAGGGCGTACTCCATCGGCAGCTCGCGCGCGATGGGCTCGACGAACCCGCGCACGATCATCGCCATGGCCTCGTCCTCGGTGAGACCGCGGCTCATCAGGTAGAACAACTGGTCCTCCGACACCTTGGAGACGGTGGCCTCGTGGCCCATCTCCACGTCGTCCTCGCGGACGTCCACGTAGGGGTAGGTGTCGGAGCGGCTGATCTGGTCGACCAGCAGCGCGTCGCACTTGACGGTGGACTTGCTGTGCTCGGCGCCCTCCTGGATCTGCACCAGGCCCCGGTAGGAGGTGCGGCCGCCGCCGCGCGCCACCGACTTGGACACGATGCTGCTGGAGGTGTTGGGCGCGGCGTGCACCATCTTGGCGCCGGCGTCCTGGTGCTGGTCCTCGCCCGCGAACGCGATCGACAGGGTCTCGCCCTTGGCGTGCTCGCCGAGCAGGTAGACCGCCGGGTACTTCATGGTGACCTTGGAGCCGATGTTGCCGTCGACCCACTCCATGGTGGCGCCCTCGTAGGCGACGGCGCGCTTGGTCACCAGGTTGTAGACGTTGTTCGACCAGTTCTGGATGGTCGTGTAGCGGACGCGGGCGTCCTTCTTCACGACGATCTCGACGACGGCCGAGTGCAGGGAGTCCGACTTGTAGATCGGGGCGGTGCAGCCCTCGACGTAGTGGACGTAGGAGCCCTCGTCGGCGATGATCAGCGTCCGCTCGAACTGGCCCATGTTCTCGGTGTTGATCCGGAAGTACGCCTGGAGCGGAATCTCGACGTGGACGCCCGGCGGCACGTAGATGAACGAGCCGCCCGACCACACGGCGGTGTTGAGCGCGGCGAACTTGTTGTCGCCGACCGGGATCACGGAGCCGAAGTACTCCTGGAAGATCTCCGGGTGCTCGCGCAGGCCGGTGTCGGTGTCGACGAAGATGACGCCCTTCTCCTCAAGATCCTCGCGGATCTTGTGGTAGACGACCTCCGACTCGTACTGGGCGGCGACGCCGGCGATGAGGCGCTGCTTCTCCGCCTCCGGGATGCCGAGCTTGTCGTAGGTGTTCTTGATGTCCTCCGGGAGCTCCTCCCAGGAGGCGGCCTGCTGCTCGGTCGACCGGACGAAGTACTTGATGTTGTCGAAGTCGATGTCCGACAGGTCCGAGCCCCAGGTCGGCATGGGCTTCTTGTCGAACAGCCGCAGCCCCTTGAGGCGCAGGTCGAGCATCCAGTCCGGCTCGTCCTTCTTGCCAGAGATGTCGCGGACGACGTCCTCGTTCAGGCCGCGGCGGGCCGAGGCTCCGGCCTCGTCGGAGTCGGCCCAGCCGAACTTGTACCTGTCGAGCCCTTCCAGTTCAGGGTGGGCTGCCGTAGTCATAGGGGCGTCCTCCCGGACTCCTCGTCACTGGTCAGTGTGCTTGCGGGGGAATCCCCCGCGTCCCCCGGCCCGTCCGCCGGTTCCCCGGCGGCGTCCGTCCCGTCCCCGCACAGGGAGCGGGAGCTGACGTGGGTGGTGCAGATGCCGTCGCCGTGGGCGATCGTGGCGAGCCGCTGGACGGGGGTGCCCAGCAGCCGGCTGAACGCCTCCGTCTCGGCCTCGCACAGCTGCGGGAACTCCGCCGCCACGTGCGAGACGGGGCAGTGGTGCTGGCACAGCTGCTCGCCGCCGCCCGGCTGCGGGGCCTTCGCGGCGGCCGCCGCGTAGCCGTCCCCGGACAGCGCCTCGGCGAGCGTGCGGACCCGCTGGTGGGGCGGGGCCTCCTGCACGACGGGCCGGTAGCGCCGCTCGAGGTCGGCGATCTGGCGCCGGGCGAACTCGGCGACCGCGTGGGCGCCGGCCGTCTCGGCGAGGAAGCGCAGCGCGCTGGTCGCCAGGTCGTCGTAGGCGTGCACGAACGCGCTGCGTCCCGCGTCGGTGATGGCGAACCACTTGGCGGGGCGCCCGCGGCCGCGCCGCGTCTGCGGCCGGGCCCGGCGAACCTCGATCATGCCCTCGGCCAGCAGCGCGTCCAGGTGCCGGCGGATCGCGGCCGGCGTGAGGCCGACCCGCTCGCCGAGCGCGGACGCGGTGACGGGGCCGTGCTCGAGGATCAGCCGGGCCACCCGGGCGCGGGTGTCGCGCTCGGTCCCGGCCGGAGACGGCACGCCGGACGGCCGTGTCACCACGGCCTCCGCGCTCGCCCGATCCTCGCTCACGTTTTTCACAACATCAGTGTGCCGTAATTCCTTCCCCCGAAACACCGGTTTGCCGATGTCGTGGCTCACGCAGGTAAGCCTTACCTAAACGAGCCGTCCGGCCCGGTGAGCGTACGGGCCGCGTGCCGTGCCCGGGAGCGGCTCCCGGAAGCGGTCCGTCACCGGGACGCCACGCGCGGGAGCATCAGCACCGGGCGGGGCGCCGAGCGCACGATCTTGCCGGAGCTCTCCCCGAGGAAGACCCCGCGCAACGGGCCGTGGTGCCCGGACTGGCAGGTCAGCACCTCGCCCGGCAGCATATCGACCGCGGCGAGGGCCTTGCCCACGCTCACCCCGGCGACCGCCTCGGTCGTCACCGGGACGCCCTCCACCGATCCGGCGGCGCGGGCGAGGTCCTCCTCGGCCCGCTCCCGCTGCCGTTCCAGGATCTCGCCGGAGTCCCGGAACCGCGCGGCGACCCCGGGCGGCCGGAGCACCAGCGTGAGCAGCCGCATCGGGACGTCGAGCGCCGCGGCCCACCCGGCGGCGACGCCGAGCGGGTTCTCGGCCTCCCGGCGGCGCCAGTACGCGGCGGTCAGCCGCTCCAGCCGCGGCGGCGCCTCCGCCCCGTACCCGCGCGGGGCCATCAGGACCGGCACCGGCGAGCCGTGCAGGAGCTGGTCGGCGGTGCTGCCGACCGCGATCCGGCCGCGCCGGCCGCGCGGCGCCGAGCCGATCACGACCACCCCGGCCCCGACGTCCTCGGCGACCTCGATGAGCCCGCGGCCGCTGCCCCGGTGCGCGTGCACCCGGGGCTCGGCGCCGCCCTCCGGGACGCCCAGCTCCGCGAGCCGCACCACCGCCGCCCGGACGACCTCGTCCGCGCGGCCGCGCAGGTAGGCGAGCCATTCGGCGTCCACCGAGCCCGGCCCGCGGGCGGGCCACGGCGGCGGGTGGACGTTCGCCGCGGTCACCGCCGCGCCCGTGGCGCGCGCGACCAGCGCGGCGAGCACGAGCGCGTCGTCGCCGCGCTCGTCCGGGGAGCATCCGACCAGGACCCGCGCCGTCATGCCGTCCCCCCGCCCCGGAGCCGCGAGTGGCGGCGCCCGTAGGCGAAGTACGCGGCGAGCCCGACCAGCCCCCACAGCAGGAACACGAGCCACGTGACCCCGCCGAGCCCCACCATCAGGTACAGGCAGAACGCGACGCCGAGCAGCGGCGTGATCGGGTACAGCGGCGTCCGGAAGCTGCGGGGCAGGTCGGGGCGGGTCCGCCGCAGGACGATCACGCCGACGCTGACGAGCGCGAACGCGAACAGCGTCCCGATGCTGGTGGCGTCCACGAGGCGGCCCAGCGGGACGAACCCGGCGAGCAGCCCGATGAACGCCGCGACGATGACCGTGTTGGCGACCGGCACCGACCGCTTCGGGCTCACCCGCTGGAAGACGGGCGGGACGAGCCCGTCGCGCGACATCGCGAACAGGATGCGGGTCTGCCCGTACATCACCGTCAGGACGACGCTCGCGATCGCGATCACGGCGCCGATCGACAGGACGGCCGACGGCCACGCGGCGCCGGTGGCCGCGTCGAGCACGTTCGCCAGGGACGCCTCCGAGTCGTCCTCGCCGAACCGCGTCCAGTGCATCGCGCCGACCGCGGCGAGCCCGACCAGCACGTACACGGCGGTGACGATGGCGAGGGACAGGACGATCGCCAGCGGCAGGTCGCGGCGCGGGTTCTTCGCCTCCTCGCCGGCGGTGGAGGCGGCGTCGAAGCCGATGTAGGAGAAGAACACCTTGGACCCGGCCGCGCTGATCCCCGCCCAGCCCATCGGCGCGAACCCGGCGAGGTTCTCCGACCGGAACGCCGTGAAGGCCACCGCGCAGAAGAACAGCAGCACGCCGATCTTGAGGAACACCATGACCGTGTTCGCGGCGGCGGTCTCGGACGCGCCGCGCAGCAGGAGGAACGCCGCCAGCGCCACGACGACGACCGCGGGCACGTTGACGATCCCGCCGCCGCCCGGCGGGTCGGCCAGCTCCGCCGGGATCGTGAACCCGAGCGTGGTGTCGAAGAAGGCGCTCAGGTAGGCGCCCCAGCCGACCGCGACCGCCGAGACCGACACCCCGTACTCCAGCAGCAGGCACCAGCCGCACACCCACGCGACCAGCTCGCCCAGCGTCGCGTACGCGTACGAGTAGGACGAGCCGGACACCGGGATCGTCCCGGCCAGCTCGGCGTACGACAACGCCGAGAACAGCGCGGTGACCGCCGCGAGGACGAACGACGCGACGACCGCGGGGCCCGCGAGCGGTACCGCCGACCCGAGCACGACGAAGATGCCCGTGCCGAGGGTGGCGCCCACGCTGAACAGGGTGAGCTGCAGCAGGCCCATCGTCCGCCGCAGCTCCCCGCCCGCGCCGCGCCCGCCCTCGGCGACGATCCGGTCGACCGGCTTCGTGCGCAGCAGGCTCCGCGCGAACCCGCCGGCGCCGGGCCCGGCGGGGGCGGACGGGCCGGAGGGGCCGGTGGGCGCGGTCAAAGCGTGCTCTCCAGCGGCCACGTGGCGTTCGGCGTGACGATCGTCCCGGCGGTGCCGTCGAGGATCTCCGCGCACTCGTCGAGCAGCCCGATCGCCGCCATGTCGCCCGTCCGCTCCACGAACCGGCAGGCCGCCTCCACCTTCGGGCCCATCGACCCCGCGGGGAACTCCTCGCCGCGCAGTTCGTGCGGGGTGGTGTGGGTGATCTCCTCCTGGTCGGGGGTGCCGCGGCGCCGCACCACCCGCGGGACGTCGGTGAGGATGAGCAGCGCGTCCGCGTCCAGGCTCTCGGCGAGCACCGACGCGGTGAGATCCTTGTCGATCACCGCCTCGAGGCCCTCCAGCCGACCCACGTCGTTGCGGAACACCGGGACGCCGCCGCCGCCCGCGCACACCACGACCGTCCCGAGCCGCACCAGCTCGCGGATCAGCCGGGTCTCGATGACGCGCTGCGGCCGCGGCGACGGGACCACGCGCCGCCAGTGCCCGCCGTCCGGCCGGACGGTCCACCCGTAGTCGGCGGCGAGCTTCTCCGCCTTGTCCCGCTCGTACACCTGCCCGACGAACTTGCTCGGCTCCTCGAACGCCGGATCGACCGCCGACACGAGCGTCTGCGTGATCATCGCCATCACCTGGCGGCCGGGCAGCGCGTTCTGCAGCGCCTGCAGGATCCAGTAGCCGATCATCCCCTGCGTCTCCGCGCCGACGGTGTCGAGCGGATACGGGCGGGTCAGGTTCGGGTCGTTGACGCTCTCCAGCGACAGCACGCCGACCTGCGGCCCGTTCCCGTGCGTGACGATCAGCTCGTGCCGCCGGGCGAGCGGGGCCAGCGCCCGCACCGCGCGGGCCACGTTGGCGCGCTGCGGCCCGTCGTCGGGCGACTCGCCGCGGCCGACGAGCGCGTTGCCGCCCAGCGCGACGACCACCCGCATGATCAACACCCCCCGATCGCGGATTCCCCCGGCGGCGCCGCCGAAACCCCCGCCGGGCGCGGCCGTCCGGTCCGGCTCCCAGGCCCGCCTCCGGGCCCCGGCCTGCCCGCCCGTCCGGCCGTCCCCGGGGCGGGCGCCCGGAGGCGGGCGCCGACCGGTCCGCGCCCCGTCCTAAACTCGTGGGCATGACACCCCCGGGAGACGGCGCCGTCGAGCTGGAGTCGCTCGTGAAGCGCTACGGAGCGGCGACGGCCGTGGACGGGCTGTCGCTGCGCGCCGCCCGGGGCGAGGTCACCGCGCTGCTCGGCCCCAACGGCGCCGGGAAGACCACCGCGATCGAGATCTGCGAGGGGTACCGCCGGGCCGACGCGGGAACGGTCCGCGTCCTCGGCCTGGACCCGGCCGCCGACGCCCGCGCGCTGAAGCCGCGGGTCGGGGTGATGCCGCAGTCGGGAGGCGTGCCGGGCACGGCGCGCGCCGCCGAGTTTCTCGGGCTCGTCGCGTCCTTCCACGCCGCGCCGCTCGCCCCCGCCGCCCTGCTGGAGCGGCTCGGCCTCACCGAGCACGCCCGCACCCCGTTCCGGCGCATGTCGGGCGGGCAGCAGCAGCGGCTGTCGCTGGCCGTCGCGGTCGTCGGCCGTCCCGAGCTGGTCTTCCTGGACGAGCCCACCACCGGCCTCGACCCGCAGGCCCGGCGCGCGACCTGGGACCTGATCGGGGAGCTGCGCGCCGCCGGGGTGTCGATCGTGCTGACCACGCACAACATGGACGAGGCCGAGACCCTCGCCGACCACGTCGTGATCGTCGACCGCGGCCGGGTCGTCGCCGAGGGCGCCCCCGCGGCGCTCACCGGCGCCGAGCGGCAGCTGCGGTTCCGCGCCCGGCCCGGGCTCGGCCTGGAGGAGCTGCTGTCGGCGCTGCCCGCCGGGTGCGCCGCCAAGGAGTCGCCCGCCGGGCACTACCTGATCGAGGCGGACGTGCGGCCCGAGCTGCTGGCCACCGTCACCGCGTGGTGCGCGTCGCACGGCGTGCTGACCGAGGACCTGCGGATCGAGCGCCGCACGCTGGAGGACGTCTTCCTGGAGCTGACCGGACGGGAGCTGCGCGCATGACGGTCGGGGGGGCGCGGGCGGAGCCGTCCGCCGCGCTGGACTTCACGCCCGCGCCGGGCGCGGTGCCGCTGCCGCGGATGGTCCTGGCGCAGACGGCGTACGAGCTGCGCGCGATGCTGCGCAACGGCGAGCAGCTGCTGCTCACCATGATCATCCCGGTGGTGCTGCTCGTGCTCTTCAGCGCCACCTCGCTGCTGGACCTCGGCCCCGGCAGCCGCGTCGACTTCCTCGCCCCGGGCGTCCTGGCGCTCGCGGTGATGTCGACCGCGTTCACCGGCCAGGCCATCGGCACCGGCTTCGAACGCCGCTACGGGGTGCTGAAGCGGCTCGGCGCGACGCCGCTGCCGCGCGCCGGGCTGATCGCCGCCAAGACCCTCTCCGTCCTCGCGGTCGAGGTGATCCAGGCCGCGCTGATCTGCGCCGTCGCCCTCGGGCTCGGCTGGGAACCGCACGGCGACCCGTTCTCGGTGCTCGCGCTGCTGCTGCTCGGCACCGCCGCGTTCAGCGGGTTCGGCCTGCTCATGGCCGGGACGCTGCGCGCCGAGGCGACCCTCGCGGCGGCGAACCTCGTGTACGTCCTGCTGCTGGCCGTCGGCGGCGTGGTGTTCCCGCTGGACGAGTTCCCCGAGACGGTCCGGAACGCGCTGGAGCTGCTGCCGATCTCCGCGCTGGCCGAGGGGCTGCGGGACGTCCTGCGGGACGGCGCCGCGGTTCCCGGCGGCCCGCTGCTCGTCCTCGCGGTGTGGGCCGTCGCCGGACTCGCCCTCGCCGCCCGGTTCTTCACATGGGAGTGATCTAGGACGTGACGCATGGCACTGGCTGAGGCGCCCGGTTCCCTCGGCGGCGCGTCCCGGGCGCCCGGCCGGACGACGCTGCTCTCCCTGGGTTCCGTCCCCCCGCCCGCGCTGATCCTGCTCGGCATCATCTCCGTGCAGGTCGGGGCCGGTCTGGCCAAGAACCTGTTCGACCGGCTGCCGCCGAGCGCCGTCGTGACGCTGCGGCTGCTGACCTCCGCGATCGTCCTGGCGTTCCTGGCCCGCAAGGCGCTGCGGACCGTCCTGCGGGACCACACCCGGCAGGACCTCGCGATCGCCGCCGGGTTCGGGCTCGCGCTCGCCGGGATGAACTTCTCGATCTACCAGTCGTTCGCCCGCATCCCGCTGGGCGTCGCGGTGACGATCGAGTTCCTCGGGCCGCTGAGCGTGGCGCTGCTGGCGTCCCGGCGGCCCCGCGACGTGCTGTGGGCGCTGCTGGCGGGCGCGGGCGTGGTGATGCTCGCCCGGGGCGGCGGCGACCTCGACCCGGTCGGCGTCGCGTTCGCCCTGGTCGCCGGGGTGTGCTGGGCGGCCTACATCCTGCTGACGGCCGCGACCGGGCGGCGGTTCGCCGGATCGTCCGGCCTGGCCGTCGCGAGCATCGTCGGCACCGCGGCCGTCCTGCCGCTGGGCGTCGCCGAGGGCGGCGCGGAGATGCTCGACCCGCGGCTGCTGCTGATCGGCCTCGGCGTCGGGCTGCTGTCGTCGGTGATCCCGTACTCGCTCGAGCTGGAGGCGCTGCGGCGGATGCCGGCGCGGGTCTTCGGCGTCCTGATGAGCCTGGAGCCGGCCGCCGCCGCGCTCGTCGGCGTCGCGCTGCTCGGCGAGATCCTCGGCTGGCGCCAGTGGCTCGCGATCGTCTGCGTGGTCGTGGCCAGCGTCGGCGCCACGCGGAGCCAGAAGGACCCGCCCGAGGCGCCCGAGGCTTAGCCGCCGGACGGGCGCGCCGGGCCGCGGTGCGGTGGCGACCGCGCGGCCGGGCGTGGAAGGATCGGGACGGGACCACCTGCAATCGACCGGAGGGGAGTCCGCGTGATCGGCCGGAACGAGGACCAGGGAATGCCGCCGGAGTACTTCGAGGCGGGATCGGCGTCGTTCGTGGACTTCCTGCGCCTCCACTCCCCCGACCTGCTGCCCGTCAACCGGGTGCCCGGCGCCGGGACCGCACCCGACCTGCCGCACGGCACGACCGTCCTGGCGCTGACCTTCCCGGGCGGCGTCATGATGGCCGGGGACCGCCGCGCCACCCAGGGCAACCGCATCGCCTACCGCGAGCTAGACAAGGTCCAGCGCGCCGACGAGTACTCGGTCGTCGCGTTCGCGGGCACCGTCGGGCTGGCGCTGGAGATGGTCCGGCTGTTCCAGGTCGAGCTGGAGCACTACGAGAAGATGGAGAGCGCGCCGCTGTCGCTGCCGGGCAAGGCCCGGCGCCTCGGCGCCGTGATCCAGGCGAACCTCGCGCAGGCCATGCAGGGCCTCGCCGTCGTCCCGCTGTTCGCCGGGTACGAGGAGCGCACCGGCACCGGGCGCATCTACACCTACGACATCACCGGCGCGCCGCAGGAGGCCCGCGACTACCACGCCGACGGCTCCGGCTCCCCGTACGCGCTGGGGGCGCTGAAGAAGCTGTACCGCCCCGACATGTCCGAGCGCGACGCCGCGACCGTCTGCGTGCACGCCCTCTACGACGCCGCCGACGACGACTCCGCGACCGGCGGCCCCGACCGGGCCCGCCGGATCTACCCGACGATCGCGGTCGTCACCGACGACGGCTACCGGGCGCTCGGCGAGGACGAGGTGGCGGAGATCGTCGACGAGGTCGTGACGGGCCGCATGGAGCACCCGGACGGCCCCGTGGCGCCGCTGCGCTGACCCCCGGAAACGTCGGACCCGGCCCGTAACATCGACCGTATGGCACGGGCGAACGACGAGGCTGCGGCCCTCATCCAGGAACTGGCGGACCTGCTGTCCATCACGGGCGGCGACGCGTTCAAGATCAGGGCGTACGAGAAGGCGGCGCGGGCGATCGCCGGCCACCCCGACGACATCTCCGGCCTCGACCTGGCCGGGCTGCGCAAGATCCCCACGGTCGGCGAGGCGATCGCGAAGAAGGTCCTCGACTACACCTCCACCGGCACCATCCGGCAGGTGGAGGAGCTGCGGACGCAGATCCCCGCGGGCGTCCGCGCCCTCACCGCGATCCCCACCCTCGGCCCCAAGAAGGCCCTCGCCCTCTACGAGGAGCTCGGCGTGTCGTCGGTGGAGGAGCTCGAGACCGCCATCGGCGCGGGCCGGCTGCGCGGGCTCAAGGGGTTCGGCGCCAAGACCGAGGAGAACATCCTGCGCGGCATCGAGCTGATGCGCGGCGCCGGGGAGCGCGTGCTCGTGGACGCCGCCGCGAGCGTCGCCGACGAGGTCGTCGCGGCCCTCTCCGCGCTGCCGCAGGTGGAGCGCTGCGAGCACGCCGGTTCGCTGCGCCGGATGCGCGAGACGATCGGCGACGTGGACGTCCTCGCGGCCTCCACCGACCCGCACCCGATCATGGCGGCGTTCGCCGCGCTGCCGCTCGTCCACGAGGTGATCGCGAGCGGCGACAAGAAGACCTCGATCCGCACGGCGAAGGGCCTCCAGGTCGATCTGCGGGTCGTCCCGCCCGAGTCGTGGGGCGCGGCGCTGCAGTACTTCACCGGCTCGCAGGCGCACAACATCCGCACCCGCGAGATCGCCGTGAAGGCGGGGCTGAAGCTGTCGGAGTACGGCCTGTTCGACGCCGAGTCGGGCGAGCTGATCGTCTCCGGGACCGAGGACGAGGTGTACGAGCGCCTCGGGCTCCCCTGGGTGCACCCGGCACTGCGGGAGGACACCGGCGAGATCGAGGCGGCCCTCGCCGGCGGGCTCCCCCGCCTGGTCACCGTCGGCGACCTGCGCGGCGACCTGCACAGCCACACCGACCTCACCGACGGCATCGCCCCGCTCGAGGACATGGTCGCCGCCGCCGCGGCCCGCGGCCTGGAGTACTACGCGATCACCGACCACGCGCCGAACCTGTTCATGCAGCGGATGACCGACGCGAAGATGCTCGCGCAGCGCGAGCGGGTCCGAGAGCTCCAGGCGTCCTGGCCGGACCTCGCGCTGCTGCACGGGACCGAGCTGAACATCGACCCCGACGGCGGCGTCGACTGGGACGCCGACTTCCTGGCGGGCTTCGACATCTGCGTCGCGTCGATCCACTCCCACTTCACGCAGGACCGGGAGGCGATGACGCGCCGCCTCGTCCGGGCCTGCGAGAACCCGCACGTGCACGTCATCGGGCACCCGACCGCCCGCAGCATCGGCCGCCGCCCGCCCGTGGACGCCGACTGGGACGAGGTGTTCCGCGCGGCCGCCCGCACCGGCACCGCCCTGGAGATCGACTCGTTCCCCGACCGCCTCGACCTGCCCGCCGACCTGATCCGCCGCGCCAAGCGCCTCGGGGTGAAGTTCTCCGTCGACACCGACGCCCACTCCGTCGGCCACCACCGCAACATCCGCTACGGCGTCGGCACCGCCCAGCGCGGCTGGCTCACGCCCGACGACGTCATCAACACCTGGCCCCTCGACCGCCTCCGCGAGTTCCTCGGCAAGACCTGACCGCGCCACCGGCGGCGGTCCGGAGGGCCCGCACGGGCGAGCGCCGTCCCGTGCGGGCGCCGGCGCGTCAGGCGGGCTGGGGCGTCTGCAGGGCGGGCTCGGCGGGTCCGGACGCCGCGTCGGGGCCCGTGCCGGCGCGGGGGCCGCGGTCGCGGAGGGCGAAGAACAGCCGGAAGGCGGCCACCCACATCAGGACCGCGCCGAGCATGTGCAGGACGACCAGGACGGCGGGGACGCCGAGGAAGTACTGGACGTACCCGAGCGCGCCCTGCGCGACGATGAGCACGAGGAGTTCGTTGACGCGGCGGCGTGCCGCCGCGGGCGCGTCCGTCCGGTACAGGGCCACGGCGATGACCGCGGTCAGTGCGCAGACGACCCAGGCGGTGATGCTGTGGACGCGGGTGACGTCGGTGATCTCGAAGCCGTAGCGGCGCGACGAGGCGTCCCCGGCGTGCGGGCCGGTGCCGGTGACCACCGTGCCGGCGACGAGCACGACGGCACTGGCGGCCAGGAGCGCGGCGCCGAGGGCGCGGATCCAGGGGGCGACGAGGGGCCGGGGCGGCGCGTCGCCCTCGCCGGCCCGGATCCACAGCGCCACGCAGAAGACGAGCAGGGCCGGGGAGACGAGGAAGTGCAGGCCGACGGCGGCCGGGTGCAGCTCGGTCAGCACGACGATGCCGCCGATGACGGCCTGCGCGACGACGCTCATCGGCTGGGCGAGCGCCCACCGCACCAGGTCCTTGCGGCGCGGGACGAGGCGGAGCGCGGCGACGAAGACGAGCATCCCGACGGCCAGCACCACGAAGGTGATCATCCGGTTGCCGAACTCGATCGCCATGTTGATGGTCTCGTGCTCGGGATGCGGGGTGGGGACGAGGCTGTCGCCGGTGCACTTGGGCCATTCGGGGCAGCCGAGCCCGGACTCGGTGACGCGGACGGCGCCGCCGCTGACGACGATGAGCACGTTGCCGATGACGCCGAGCAGTGCGAGCAGCCGGAACGAACCCGCCGTCGGACGCCACACGGCGTCCCGCGCGCGGATCAGCGGGTTGGGGGTCGACTCTCGCTTTGTCACGCCGACCATGCTATGGCCGCCCCCGCGCACCCGTGACACAACCCCCCGGGAGCGGCGCCGGGTCACCGTTTCCGCAGGTCGGGCCGGAGGAAGCCGGACGGCCCGCGCGGGGCCCACGGCGGCCCGCCGGGGGCGCGGGGCGCCTGCGGGACGCGCAGGAACGCGTGCCGGGCCAGCGCCATGAGGTTGAGCAGGGCGTCGCGCCGCGCGGTGAACCAGTGCGGGTCGGCGACGCCGCGGTCGGCGCGCTTGTGCAGCAGGGCCAGCTCGGTCGCGGCGAGCTGGTAGTCGACCATGGCGCGGCCGGCGGGCGGGCCGCCGACGGCGCGGGCCCAGCGGCGGGCGGCGCGGCGGGCCGGGATGGAGCGCAGCATCCGGACGTCCGCGGCGGTGACGAGCCCGGTCGCGGCGTACAGCGGGAGGTACGTCTCGATGCGGCGGACGGTGCTGCGGCGCTCGACGGCGACGATGGCGATCAGTCCGACGAGGATGCAGAAGTCCAGCAGGTACACGACGCCGAGCCCGGCGAGGCCGGTCGACGCGGCGCCGTTCCACAGGCCGTGCAGGATCATGGCGCCGAGCAGCCCGGCGAGGGGGGCGAGGAGCTGGCCGCGGCGGTGCGTGGCGGCGTAGGCGACGCCGAGGCCGGTCATCGAGGTGAACAGCGGGTGGCTGAGCGGCGCGACGAGCCCGCGGAGGATGAACACGGCCTGGAGCTGCTGGGCGCCGCCGTCCTCGAACGCCCGCATGTAGTAGGTGATGTTCTCCATCATCGCGAAGCCGAGGCCGACCATCGCGGCGTAGATCAGCCCGTCGGCGAACCCGTCGATCTCGTTGCGGCGCAGCCACAGCATGCCGAACAGGACGGCGCCCTTGAGCGTCTCCTCGATGACCGGCGCGCCGAAGGTGGCGCTGACGAAGTGGCCGTCCGCCTCCCCGAAGACGGGGACGGTGACGTAGAGCAGCCCCGCCGTGTTCAGGACGAGGGCGCCCAGGACGGCGACGCCCGCGCCCCACATGAACGCGAAGACGAGCGCGCGCGGCGGCTCGGGCTCCAGCCGGTCCAGCGCGAGCGCGAGCGCGATCAGCGGCGGGATGGGCAGCACGGCCAGCAGGAGCCCCACCCAGAAGCCGCCCCCGCCGGACAGGACGTCGACGCCGAGGGCGGCGAGGGCGCACAGCCCCGAGACCGTCAGCCCGGCGATGAGGCCGATCGGCGGGCGCCCCGGGATCCGCCCCTCGAGCACCGCCTTCGGGTCCACACGCGCCATGACGTGAGCGTAACCGGCGCCGGGCCGCGCCGCCGGGACGGGACGGTCACGTTGCGTGATCGTTGTGTCCGGGGCGCGGGGGCCGTCAGTGCAGGAGCGGGTCGACGGACACGGCGAGGAACAGCAGCGCCAGGTAGACGTTCGACAGGTGGAAGAACCGCATGGGCCGCAGGTGGACGCCCGTCACCCCGGCGCGGACCGCCTTCAGCAGGCGGTGCCCCTCGGCGAGGAACACCAGGCCGAGCACCGCGGCGACCGCCCCGTAGACGGGGGTCATCCCGCCGACGGGCCACAGCAGCAGCGAGCACGCCACGGTGGCGTAGGTGTAGACGAGGCTCTCCACGATGACGCGGCGCTCGCCCTTGACGACCGGCAGCATCGGGACGTTGGCGACCGCGTAGTCCTCGCGGTAGCGCATCGCGAGCGTCCAGGTGTGCGGCGGCGTCCACAGGAAGACGACGCCGAACAGGACGAACGGCGTCCAGGAGATCTCGTCGGTGACGGCCGTCCAGCCGATGAGGACGGGCATGCAGCCGGCGATGCCGCCCCACACGACGTTCTGCGAGGTGCGCCGCTTGAGCAGCAGCGAGTACACGAAGACGTAGAACAGGATCGCGAACAGCGAACCGGCGGCGGCGCGCGGGTTGACGGCGACCGCGAACCCGACCGTGGACAGCACGGCCAGGGTGATTCCGAACACCAGGGCGCGGGCGGGGGTGACCTGGGCGCGGGCCAGCGGGCGGCGCCGGGTGCGGCGCATCTTGGCGTCGATGTCCCGGTCGATGTAGCAGTTGATCGCGTTGGCGGCCCCGGCGGACATCGTGCCGAACGCCAGCGTGAGCAGTACCGTGCCCAGCGGCGGCACGCCCCCGGCCGCCAGGAACATCACCGGGATCGTGGTGATCAAGAGCAGCTCGATCACACGCGGCTTGGTGAGCGCGACGTAGGCGCGCACGCTCTCGCCGATCGACCGGCGCGCGGCCGGTTCGGCCGGCGTCGGCTCGGGGGGCGCGATCGGCATGTGCTCGTCGAGCTCCACCCCGCGCTTGTTACTGAGCACCGTCACAATCGGGTCCACGTTCAACTAGGCATGTGAAATCGCGTACCAACTCGGCGGTGCCCCCGTGTTCGGGCCGACCTCGGCTGGGTGCGACTTTCGGCTTGGCGAATACGGCGGCCGCTCGTTGTCAACCGCGCAATCACTGTAGTCCGACCCCTCCGGAGGTCGTGCACCGGGTCGCCTGACACACCGTGACCGGCGTGTCGGCGGGTCCGCGGCGCCCGTCCCGGGGCCCGCGGCACGGGGCGGCGCCCCGCCCGAATCCCCCGTCTTATCCCCCCGTCGGGGGGGTTAGCGGAAGGGCGATCGGGCAAGGGTGCAGGGAGCGGCCCCGGCCCCCGCCGGAGCGTGCGCGCGAACGTCCGGCGGACGTCCCCGGCGGTGGGGGCGGTGACGTGCGCGCGGTCACGCGTGGGCCGCACGGCCGCGCGATAGGCTCGAATCGGGCACGGCGTGATCTTCGGCCGGGCGTCCTGCCCACAGCGCACCGCTCCACAGAGGGGGGCGCGGCGTTTCGCCGCACGTCGACTCGCCGCACGGCGCGATCATGTACATAGAGCGGTTTCGAGAGGAGCCTGGCGTTCCGTGACTAGGGACAACAGCACGTTTGAATGGTCTGACCTGGACCGGCGGGCGGTGGACGTGGTCCGCGCCCTGGCCATGGACGCGGTCGAGGAGGCGGGCTCGGGCCACCCCGGCACCGCCATGAGCCTGGCCCCGGCCGCCTACCTGCTCTTCCAGCGGTTCCTCAAGCACGACCCGACCGACCCCGACTGGGCGGGCCGGGACCGGTTCGTGCTGTCCTGCGGCCACTCCAGCCTGACCCTTTACATCCAGCTCTACCTTTCGGGCTACCCGCTGACGCTGGACGAGCTGAAGGCGTTGCGCAAGTGGGGCAGCCTGACGCCGGGGCACCCCGAGCACGGGCACACCGCGGGCGTCGAGACGACGACCGGGCCGCTCGGCCAGGGCATCGCGAACGCGGTCGGCATGGCGATGGCGGCGCGCCGCGAGCGCGGGCTGTTCGACCCGGACGCGCCGCAGGGCGAGTCCCCCTTCGACCACACCGTCTGGGCGTTCTGCTCGGACGGCGACATCCAGGAGGGCATCAGCCACGAGGCGTCCGCGCTGGCGGGCCACCAGCGGCTGGGCAACCTGGTGCTGCTGTGGGACGACAACCACATCTCGATCGAGGACGACACCGCCATCGCGCTGTCGGAGGACGTGCGGGCCCGCTACGAGGCGTACGGCTGGGACGTCCACACCGTCGACTGGACGGAGAACGGCGACTACGAGGAGAACGTCGGGAAGCTCGCCGCGGCGTTCGCCGCCGCGCAGGCCGAGACGTCCCGCCCGTCGTTCATCGCGCTGCGCACGATCATCGGCTGGCCGGCGCCGAACAAGAAGAACACCGGCAAGGCGCACGGCTCGGCGCTCGGCGCCGAGGAGGTCGCGGCGACCAAGCGGATCCTCGGCCTCGACCCGGCGGAGAGCTTCCAGGTGCCCGAGGACGTCCTGGCGCACGCCCGCGCCGTGTCCGACCGGGGCCGCGCGGCGCACGCGCGGTGGACCGAGCGGTTCGAGGCGTGGCGCGCGGCGAACGCCGAGCGGGCCGCCGAGTTCGACCGGATCTCCCGGCGGGCGCTGCCGCCCGGCTGGGAGAAGGCGCTGCCGACGTTCCCCGCGGGCAAGGAGGTCGCGACGCGCGCGGCGTCCGGCGAGGTGCTGGCCGCGCTGGCGCCGGTGCTGCCGGAGCTGTGGGGCGGTTCGGCCGACCTGGCCGAGAGCAACAACACGACGATGAAGGGCGAGCCGTCCTTCGTCCCCGAGGAGTTCCAGACCAAGGAGTTCCCGGGCGGCCCGTACGGGCGGACGCTGCACTTCGGGGTGCGCGAGCACGCGATGGGCGCGATCTGCAACGGCATCGCGCTGCACGGCGGCACCCGTCCCTACGGCGGGACGTTCCTGGTGTTCAGCGACTACATGCGCCCGGCGGTGCGGCTCGCCGCGCTGATGAAGCTGCCGGTGACGTTCGTGTGGACGCACGACTCGATCGGCCTCGGCGAGGACGGCCCGACGCACCAGCCCGTCGAGCACCTGTGGGCGCTGCGGGCGATCCCGGGCCTGGACGTCGTCCGCCCGGCGGACGCGGCCGAGACGGCCGTCGCGTGGCGCACGATCCTGGAGCACTCCGACCGTCCGGCGGGGCTGGCGCTGACCCGGCAGAAGCTCGCGACGCTGGACCGCGACGGCGAGCTCGCCTCGGCGGACTGCACGGCCAAGGGCGGGTACGTCCTGGCGGACGCCACCGACGGGCGGCCCGACGTGATCATCATCGCGACCGGCAGCGAGGTGTCCCTGGCGCTGGAGGCCCGCGAGGCGCTGCAGGCGAAGGGCACCCCGACCCGGGTCGTGTCGATGCCGTGCGTGGAGTGGTTCGAGGCGCAGACCGACGCCTACAAGCAGCAGGTGCTGCCGCCCGGTGTGAAGGCCCGGGTGTCGGTCGAGGCCGGGATCGCGATGGGCTGGCGGGCCTACATCGGCGACGCCGGCGAGTCGGTGAGCCTGGAGCACTTCGGTGCCTCGGCGGACTACAAGACGCTGTTCCGGCAGTTCGGCATCACTGCCGACCGGGTCGTCGCGGCCGCGGAGGCGAGCCTGATCAAGGCGAACGTGAAGCACGCCGGGCGCGGCGAGACCACCGGCAACTGACCCTCCGGCCTCGCGGAACACTCGATGACGAGGGAGATAGCGAAGCGATGAGTGAGATTCTGAAGCGGCTGTCCGACGAGGGCGTGTCGATCTGGCTGGACGACATCAGCCGCGAGCGGCTGCGCACCGGAAACCTCGAGGACCTGGTCAAGGAGAGCCACGTCGTCGGCGTCACCTCCAACCCGACGATCTTCGCCAAGGCGCTGAGCAAGGGCACGGCCTACGACGCGCAGGTCCGCGACCTGGCCCTGCGCGAAGTGACCGTCGACGAGGCGGCCCACGCGATCACCACCTACGACATCCGGTGGGGCTGCGACGTGCTGCGCCCCGTGTACGACCGGACGGACGGGCTCGACGGCCGCGTGTCGCTCGAGGTCGACCCGCGGCTCGCGCGCGACACCGCGCGGACGATCGCCGAGGCGCGGGCGCTGTGGTGGACGGTGGACCGGCCGAACCTGTTCATCAAGATCCCGGCGACCGAGGCGGGGCTGCCGGCGATCACCGCGGCGCTCGCCGAGGGCATCAGCGTGAACGTGACGCTGATCTTCTCGCTGGAGCGCTACGGCAAGGTGATCGACGCGTTCTTCGCGGGCCTGGAGCAGGCGCGGGAGAACGGCCGCGACCTGACCAAGATCGCGTCGGTGGCGTCGTTCTTCGTCAGCCGGGTCGACACCGAGATCGACAAGCGGCTCGACAAGATCGGGTCGGACGAGGCGAAGGCGCTGCGCTCGAAGGCGGGCCTGGCCAACGCGCGGCTCGCGTACGCGCTGTACGAGGAGAAGTTCGGCACCGAGCGCTGGACGTCGCTGAAGAACGCCGGGGCCCGTCCCCAGCGTCCGCTGTGGGCGTCGACCGGGGTGAAGGACCCGAACCTCAACGACACGCTGTACGTGGACGAGCTGGTGGCGCCCGGCACCGTGAACACGATGCCGGAGGCCACGCTGGTGGCCGAGGCCGACCACGGCCAGGTGCGCGGCGACACCGTCCGCGGCACCTACGACGACGCCCGCGCGCACATGGCGGCGCTGAAGGACGCCGGCGTGGACTACGACGACGTCGTGCGGGTGCTGGAGGAGGAGGGCGTCGAGAAGTTCGAGGCGTCCTGGAAGGAGCTGCTCGGCTCCATCAGCGGCGAGCTGGAGAGCAAGAGGGCCGGCGCGTGACGTCGGTGGTGACCGCCGGGGGGATCTCGGTCACCATCCGCGGCGCCGTCGTCGACGAGGGCGAGACGGTCCTGGACCGTCTCGTCTCCGACGGGGTGCCCGGGGCCCTCGCGTCCCGCAATCCGCATCTGTGGGGCCCGGACGCGGCCCCCGCGGCGGCCCGCCGGCTCGGCTGGCTCGGGCCGCAGGAGTCCGCGCGTTCCCTGCCGGCCCGGCTGTCCGGGCCGGCGGGGTTCGCCCGCGGCGCCGGTCTGGACCGGGTCGTGCTGATCGCGTCGGGCGGGCCCGCCGTGGCCGCCGAGGCGGTCTGCGCGGCCGCGGGGGCCGACCTGACCGTCGTCGACTCCACCGATCCGCACGAGGTGACGGGGGCGCTCGCGGGCGACCCGCACCGCACGATCGTCGTCGTGGCGGACGACGGCATGGACGGCGGCGCGGACGGCGGCGCGCGAGGCGGCGCGGACGGCGCCGGGCACGGGCTCGAGGTGGACGCGCTGCGGCGGGTCTTCGCGGGGGCGTTCCGCGACGCGGGCCTGTCCGGCGCGGACCTCGCGCGCCGGTTCGTCGTCGTGGCGCCGCCCGGGTCGGCCGCCGCGGGCGCCGCGCCGGAGGCCGGGCACCACCTGGTCGAGACCGCCCCGGACGTGGACGGGCGGTACGGCGCCCTCGACGCGCGCGCGTTGACCGCGCCCGCGCTCGCGGGCGTCGACGTCGCGGCGCTGCTGGACGAGGCCGCCGCGCTGGCGGGCACGCTGCGGCAGCCCTACGACAACCCGGCGCTGACGCTCGGCGCCGCGCTGGGCGCGTCCGCGCTCGCCGGGCGCGACAAGCTCGTGATCGCCGACCACGGCTCGGGGCTGACCGGCTTCGGGGCGTGGGCGGAGCAGCTGGTGGCGGGGGCGCTCGGCAAGGACGGCCGGGGCCTGCTGCCGGTCGTGGTCGAGGACGTCGAGGCTCCCGGGTTCGAGCTGACGGCCGACATGCGGCGGGTGATCCTGGGCCGCCGCCCCGACGAGCCCGGCCCCGGCCGCGAGGCGGGGGTGAGCGTGGCGGGGCCGCTCGGCGCGCAGTTCCTGCTGTGGCAGTGCGCGACGGCGGTCGCGGCGCGGGTGCTCGGCGTCGACCCGTTCGGCGAGCCGGACGTGCGGGAGTCGGCGGCGAGCATCGCGGCGCTGCTGCGGTCGGAGGAGGGCACGGCGCCCACGGTGGTGCGCCGCCCGCCCGCCCTGGTCGAGGGCGCGGTGGAGGTGCACGCCCGGGAGGACGCCTTGAAGGGCGCGGCGACGCTCTCGGGGGCGCTGGAGGCCGTCGTGGAGGCGGCGCCGGACGGCGGCTACCTCGGCGTGCTGGCGTACCTGGACGGCCGTGCCGACGCGGAGGCGGCCGGGCTGCGGCCGCTGCTGGCCGCGCGGGCGGCGAAGGTGCGGCGGCGTCCGGTCCCGGTGACGTTCGGCTGGGGGCCGCGGTACCTGCGCACGACCGGGCAGTACCACAAGGGCGGCCCGCGCAACGGCGCGTTCCTGCAGATCACGGGCGCGGTCAGGACGGACGTGCCGGTGCCGGGGCGGCCGTACAGCCTCGGCGAGCTGCAGCTCGCGCAGGCGTTCGGCGACCTGCGGGTGCTGCGGTCGCTGGGCCGTCCGGCGGTCCGGCTGCACCTGCGGGACCGGGCCGAGGGCCTGGCGCAGCTCGCCGACGCGCTCTGCTGACCGGCCGTCCGGAGGGCGGCCGCCGGACCGCGGGGATCCGCGGGACGGATACGGACCGCCCGGGGTCGCGCTACTCTGTCCCGCGCCGCCCTGATCGTCACGGCACAACGGAAGATCAACGGAGATGGTCGCCAATGACCGTTCTCTCCTGAAACGATGGGGACAGGCAGGAGGGAACGTGTCCGGATTCGACGTACTGACGCGCGGCGACGTGCTCGACTCGGCGCTGCAGGCGCGGGACTATCTGGTGAGCTGCGGCGTCCCCGGGGCGCTCGCCGCCAAGGACCCCGAGCTGTGGGGGCGGCGCGCGGTCGACCACAGCCGGCTCGGCTGGCTCGACCTGCCGTTCGCGTCCCGCGGGCTGCTGAACCAGGTCGAGGGCCTGGTCGCCGAGGCGCGCTACTCCGGTCTCGACCACATCGTGCTGATCGGCGTCGGGGCCGAGAGCCTCGCCGCGCAGGCGATCATGGAGGCGCACGCGTCCGGCGGCGCGGCCGGGCGGCCGGACCGCCCGGCGGGCGAGCTGACCGTGCTGGACGGCAGCGACACCGCGGCGCTCGCGTTCGCGCTGGAGCGGCTGGACCGGACGCTCGTGGTGCTGGCCAGCAAGGCGGGCGTGTCCCTGGAGGGGGACGCCTACCGCCGCATCTTCGCGAACGCGTTCCGCGACCTCGGGCTGTCGCAGCGGGAGATCGCGGGCCGCTTCCTGGTGATCACCGACCACGGCAGCCCGCTGCACGACTTCGCCCGGCAGAACGGCTACCGGATCGGGCTGACCGACCCGTACCTGCCGGGGCACTTCGGCGCGCTGTCGGCGTACGGGCTGGTCCCGGCGGTGCTGGCGGGCGCCGACGCGAACGCGCTGCTGGAGGACGCGGCGTCGCTGGTGCCGTCGCTGTCCAAGGAGGAGGACAACCCCGGGCTGCTGCTCGGGGCGGTGCTGGGCGGCTGCGCGCAGCAGGGCCCCGGCGGGATCGCGCGCGACAAGGTGGTGCTGCGGGAGCCGGGCGGCCCGGGCGCGCTGAGCGCGTGGGTGTCGCAGCTCCTCGCGGTCGGCACCGGGCGGCGGGGCCGCGGCGTGGTGGCGTTCGAGCCGTCCGGCTGCCGCGGGTCGTTCCCCGACGTGCACGGCATCGCGCTGAACCCGCCGTCGGCGGCGCACGACGACTCCGACACCGCGGTGCTGGCGCCGGTAGGCGCGCAGTTCCTGCTGTGGGAGTACGCGACGGCGGTCGCCGGGTGGCTGCTCGGGGTGAACCCGTTCGAGACCGGCGCCACGGCGGTGCAGGAGGCCGAGGACGACGCGGCGACGCTGCTGCGCGCGGCGGCGGGCGGCCCGCTGACCGCGGAGCGCCCCGCGTACACCGAGGACGACATCGAGGTGTACGTCGACTTCCCGTGGCCCGCGCACGCCGATCTGCGGACCGTCCTCGGCGGCCTGGTCGGGTCGGTGCCCGCCGACGGCTACCTGGCCGTGATGACGTACCTGTCGGGCGACTTCTCCGGCCGCTACCTGGCGCCGTCGCTGGCCCGCGCGTCCGGACGCCCGGTGGCGTACGGGCCGGGCCCCGCCTACCCGCACGCGACCGCTCCGGTGCACAAGGAGGGGCCGGGCAACGGCGCGTTCCTGATCATCACCGGCGACCCGGTGCCGGGGGACGCGCTCGCCGCGCACCCCGTCCCCGGCCGTCCCTACAGCCTGGCGCAGCTGCGGCTGGCGCGCGCGCTGGGCGAGCTGCGGACGCTGCGCGCGCGCCGCCTGCCGGTCATCCGGCTGCACCTGCGCAACCCGGTGGAGGGCGCCGGACGGCTGACCGAGGCGGTGCGGGAGGTCGCATCGATGGTCTCCGCGGGGCGGGGGCAGTGAGACCGGGACACGGCACCCCCGGAGTCGCGGACCACAGCTCGGTCGTCGCGGGCGACGCCGCCGTCACCGCGCGCAGGCCCCTCAAGGACGCCGCGGAGCGGGTGCTCGGCCGGCTGTGGATCGACCAGGTCCCGGTCCGGCTGGCGTCGGAGGACGCGATGCTGTGGCCGTCGGCCGCCACGGCCGAGGTCGAGGGGAGGCGGCTGTGCTGGCCGGGCCAGCCGGGGCCGGGGCGCGCCGTGCTGGAGCGGGTCGCGGAGTTGCGGCGGGGGCTGTTCGGGGACGCCGCCGAGCCGGGGCCGCCGACGCGGGTCGTCCTGGTGGGGCGGGGCACCGCGGTGCGCGCCGCCGAGGCGGTCGTCCGGGCCGCCGGGCCGGACGCCCCGGGCGTCCTGCCGCTGACCGTGCTGGACGACCTGGAGCCGGGTCCGCTCACCCGCCTGGCCGCCGACCCGGCGGGCCTCGCCGGGACCCTGGTCGTGGTCGCCGGGGACGACCCGGTCACCGACACGCTCCGCCGCGCCCTGCACGCGGTGATGCGCGACGCGGGCCTCGCCCCGGACGATCTCGCGCGCCGGTTCGTCACGGTGGCGCCCGCCGGCTCGGCGGCGGCCAAGGCGGCGGCCGAGGACGGCCGGCCGCTCGTCGAGGCGCCCGCGCAGACGGCGTTCGGTGCGCTGTCGCCGTACGCGCTCGTCCCGGCGGCGCTCGCGGGCGCGGACGCGGCGGCGCTGCTGGACGGCGCGTCGGCGGTGCTTCCCGCGCTGACCCGCCCGGAGGACAACCCGGGGCTGGTGCTCGGCGCGATCCTGGGCGGGGCGGTGCGCTCGGGCCGCGGCACGCTCGTCCTCGGCGGCTACCCCGCCGCGCTGCCGGGCCTGGCCGGGTGGGCGGCGCGGCTGCTGGACGAGGCGACCGGCGGCCGGCTGACGACGGTCGTGCAGGGCGGCGGCCTGCCCCTGGTGCCCGACCCGGACCTGTTCCTCGTGACGCTGGACGGCCGCCCCCACCAGGACGACGCCACGGTGTCGGGCCCGCTCGCGGCGCAGCTCGTCCTGTGGGAGTACGCGGCCGCCGTGGCCGCCTACCTGCTGGGCGGCGACCCGCTCGCCCCGCCGCCGCGGCGGGCGCCGCTGACGGTGGACGACGGGACGGGCGACCCGGTGTTCGCCGACGGCGACCCGGGCCGGGCCGTCGAGGTGCACACGACCGTCCCGTCGCTCGCCGAGGCACCGGACCTGCCGCGCCTCCTGGACGGCCTGGCGGCGCTGGTCGGCCCGGGCGAGCACCTGGCGGTCGTCGCCTACCTGGACCCGGACGAGACGCGCGGGCAGGGCACGCAGGTGCGGCGGCTGGCCGCGCTGCTGGCCGCGCGCTGCGACCGTCCGGTGACCGTCGCGTGGGGCGGCCGCCGCCCCGTGCCGGACGGCTCCCCCGCCGAGTCCGGCGCGGGGAATGATCAGCGGGACCGGGGCGTCTACCTGTTGGTGACGGGCAACGTCGTCCGCGACGTGCCCGTCCCGGACCGCCACCACGGGCTGGGCATGCTGCAGCTCGCGCGGGCCCTCGGGGACGCGCGGGCGGCGCGCGCGGACGGCCGCCCGGTGGTCCGGCTGCACCTGGAGAACCGCTGGGCGGGACTCGCCCGGCTGCTCGACGCCGCAAGAGGAGAGGGGTGATCCCGCCCCGGCGCCACTAATTCGGCGCCGTCGGGGGACACACGGGATCAGAACATGTATGCGTGTCTTGAGCATGATGCCCAGTGACAGATGCCCAGTGACGAGAGTGGCCGTGAGGATACCCGCGGCGGACAGAGCAGGAGAAGACAGGGTGCGAGCAGAGGGGGCCGCCACGTGACCGAGTCAGCGAATCCGCTCCGGGATCCGCGGGACAAGCGCCTGCCGCGGGTCGCCGGGCCGTGCGTGCTCGTGCTGTTCGGCGTCACCGGCGACCTGTCCCGCAAGAAGCTGCTGCCGGCCATCTACGACCTGGCGAACCGGGGCCTGCTCCCGCCGGGGTTCTCGCTGGTCGGTTTCGCCCGCCGGGACTGGGAGAACGAGGACTTCCGGCAGATCGCCTACGAGTCGGTGAAGGCGCACGCCCGGACCCCGTTCCGCGAGGACGTCTGGCGGCACCTGTCGGAGGGCATGCACTTCGTCCCCGGCGAGTTCGGCGACCCGGGCGCGTTCGAGGCGCTGGCGATGGCCGTCAAGGAGCTCGACGAGAGCCGCGGCACGGGCGGCAACTACGCGTTCTACCTGTCGATCCCGCCGAAGTTCTTCCCGCAGGCCGTGGAGCAGCTGCAGCGCAGCGGCCTGGCCGACCGGACGGACGGGTCGTGGCGGCGGGTCGTGATCGAGAAGCCGTTCGGCCGCGACCTGGCGACCGCCAAGGAGCTGAACGCCACCGTCCACCGCGTGTTCCCCGAGGAGTCGATCTTCCGGATCGACCACTACCTCGGCAAGGAGACGGTGCAGAACATCCTGGCGCTGCGGTTCGCCAACTCGATGTTCGAGCCGATCTGGAACCGCGGGTACATCGACCACGTGCAGATCACGATGGCCGAGGACATCGGGATCGGCGGCCGGGCCGGCTACTACGACGGCATCGGCGCGGCCCGCGACGTGATCCAGAACCACCTGCTGCAGCTGCTGGCGCTGACGGCGATGGAGGAGCCCACGTCGTTCAGCGCGGAGGCCGTCCGCGCCGAGAAGGCCAAGATCCTGTCGTCGGTGCGGGTGCCGGGCAACCTGGCGGAGTCCACCGCGCGCGGCCAGTACGCGGCGGGGTGGCAGGGCGGTGTGAACGTCAAGGGCTACCTGCAGGAGGACGGCATCCCCGCCGACTCCCGCACCGAGACCTACGCCGCGGTCAAGCTGGAGATCGACAACCGCCGCTGGGCGGGCGTCCCGTTCTACCTGCGCACCGGCAAGCGGCTCAGCCGCCGCGTGACGGAGGTGGCGCTGGTGTTCCAGCAGGCGCCGCACCAGCCGTTCTCGCAGACCGACACCGAGGAGCTGGGGCAGAACGCCCTGGTCATGCGGGTGCAGCCGGACGAGGGCATCACGGTCCGGTTCGGCTCGAAGGTGCCCGGCACCTCGATGGAGATCCGCGACGTCAACATGGACTTCGCGTACGGCGAGTCGTTCACCGAGGCGTCCCCCGAGGCGTACGAGCGGCTGCTGCTGGACGTGCTCATCGGCGACCCGCCGCTGTTCCCCCGGCAGGAGGAGGTCGAGCTGTCCTGGAAGATCCTCGACCCGATCGAGGAGTTCTGGGCCGAGCGCGGCGACCTCGACCAGTACAAGTCCGGCGGTTACGGGCCCGACAGCGCCGACGAGCTGATGGCGCGGGACGGCCGCTCGTGGAGGAGGCTCTGATGAACATCGACCTCACCGGGACCTCGACCCGCAAGATCCAGGACGCGCTGACGCAGGCGCGGCACCTGATGGGCGGGCCCGCGGTCGGCATGGTGCTGACACTGATCATCGTGACGGACGAGTCGGCGCAGTACGACGCGGTCCGCGCCGCGACGGAGGCGGCGCGGGAGCACCCGTGCCGGGTGCTGACCGTCATCTCGCGGGACCCGCGCGGCAACTCCTCCCGCCTGGACGCCGAGATCCGGATGGGCGAGACGGGGCCGGGCGAGACGGTGCTGCTGCGGATGTACGGCCCGCTCGCCGAGCACGCCGACTCGGTCGTCGTCCCGCTGCTGATGCCCGACACCCCCGTGGTGACGTGGTGGCCCGGCGGGAAGGTGCCGAAGGTGCCCGCCAAGGACCCGCTCGGCCGGCTGGCGCAGCGCCGGGTGACCGACGCCTACGCCGCCCGCGACCGGCTCGGCACCCTCGCGCAGCTCGCCGCCGGGTACCGTCCGGGCGACACCGACTTCACCTGGACGCGGGTCACGAACTGGCGGTCCCTGCTGGCGGCGGCGCTCGACCAGGACCACGACGAGATCCTGTCCGGCGAGGTGATGGCCGAGCCGGACAGCCCCAGCGCGGAGCTGCTGGCGGCGTGGCTGTCGATCCGCCTCGGGGTGCCCGTGGAGCGCACGGTGTCCGAGGGGCCCGGCATCACCGGCGTCCGGCTGCGGACGGCGTCCGGCGACATCGTGGTGCACCGCCCGGACGGCCGCGTCGCGACGCTGTGCCGGCCGGACCAGCCGGACCGGCAGGTGTCGCTGATGCGGCGGCCGATGTCGGAGCTGCTGGCCGAGGAGCTGCGGCGGCTCGACCCCGACGAGGTGTACCAGGAGGCGGCGGCCCGGTTCGCCAAGGACCTCGCGGGCGCGGCGGGGGACGCGTGAGCGCCCCGCTGGCGGTCCCGCACCCGGACGCGGACGCGGTCGCGCAGGCCGCCGCGGCCCGGCTCGTCACGGCGATCGCCGACGCCCAGGCCGAGCGGGGCGGCGCGTCGATCGTGCTGACCGGCGGCGGCGTCGGCACCGCCGTCCTCGCGGCCCTCGGCTCCTCCCCCGCCCGGCACGCGGTCGACTGGCGGCGCGTGGACGTGTGGTGGGGCGACGAGCGGTTCCTGCCGTCCGGTGATCCCGAGCGCAACGAGACGGGCGCGCGGGAGGCGCTCCTCGACCGCGTCGACGTCGACCCGGCCCGCGTGCACGCCATGCCCGCGTCCGACGGTCCCGACGGCGACGACGTCGACGCCGCGGCGCGGCGGTACGCCGCCGAGCTGGCCGCAGCGGCCGGCGGGAACGGTCCGGTGCCCGCGTTCGACGTGCTGATGCTGGGCGTCGGGCCGGACGCGCACGTCGCGTCGCTGTTCCCCGGGATGCCGCAGCTGACCGCCGCGGGCCCGGTCGTGCCGGTGCGGGACGCCCCGAAGCCGCCGCCGACCCGGATCTCGCTGACGTACCCGTCGCTGCGGGCCGCGCGGGAGGTGTGGCTGCTGGCGGCGGGCGAGAGCAAGGCCGACGCCGTACGGCTCGCGCTCGCGCCCGGCACGGCACCGGAGAAGGCGCCGGTGGCGGGCGCCCGGGGCGCCGAGCGCACCCTCCTCCTGGTGGACCGCGCCGCCGCCGGCGGCGGGCCGGGGCCCCGGTAGCCGGACGGAACGCGGTTCCCGCGCCCCGGGCGGCCAGTGTGACGGGCGGGGGGCGCGGGAATGACCACGGGCATGCAGAAGCTCTCGTTGGACGCGCAGGCCCGCAGGCTCCTCGAGCAGGCGTCCGCCGCATCGTCGGGACGGGCGGCCGAGACCGTCCACGGCGGGCACGAGCACGTGCTGCGGCAGACGCTGATCGCGCTGACGGCCGGCACGGGCATGTCCGAGCACGAGAACCCGGGCGAGGCCACGGTGCTGGTGCGGTCCGGGCGCGTCCGGCTGCGCAGCGGCGACGACGCCTGGGACGGGATCGCGGGCGACCTGCTGATCGTCCCGCCGGCCCGCCACGCCCTCGACGCGCTGGAGGACTCGGTCGTCCTGCTGACGGTCGCGAAGCTCGGCTGATCCCCGCGGGGGGCTACCAAAGTCGATCGTCCGGACGACCTGCGGCCACTGCCGGCGGGGCGCCCGGCCGCTAGCGTGGTGCGCGTGAGTCTCCGCAGGTCCTTCCGCGAGTGGGTCCGCGACGTCTTCGTCACGGCGTGCGCCCTGGTGATCGGTCTTCTCGTCCTCGCGGGCGCCCGGGACACCTATGAGGCGGTCTCGGGATGGGAGGACGTCAAGGAGGCGGTCCTGGGCGGCATCAGCATGCTGGTGCTGCTGCTGTTCCGCCGGTCGCGCCCCATGCACACGGCGCTGTTCCTCACCGTGTGGGGGCTCACCAGCTCGGTGGCGTGGGGCGCCACCGCGATGGCGGTGTTCGGCGTCGCCGTGCACCGCCCCTGGCGGTCCGCGCTCGCCGTGGCCGGGCTGAACTGCGGGCTCATCCTCAGCGCGTTCCTCGGCCTGCCGGCCGACCTGACGACGCGGGAGCGGCTGGAGTCGGTGGCCGTCTTCGTCCTCGGCTACGCGCTCCTGGTCGCCACGGGGCTGCTGATCCGGTCGCGGCGGCAGCTCGTCGAGTCGCTGCGGGAGCGGGCGCGGCAGGCCGAGGAGGGGCAGCGGCTGCGCATCGAGGAGGCCCGGCACCTGGAGCGGGAGCGGATCGCCCGGGAGATGCACGACGTCCTCGCGCACCGCATCTCGCTGCTGGCCGTGCACGCCGGGGCGCTGGAGTTCCGCCCGGACACGCCCGAGGAGCACCGCGAGGCCGTCGGGATCATCCGGCGCAGCGCGTACGAGGCGATGGAGGACCTGCGGGAGGTGATCTGGGTGCTGCGCGCCCCCGGCGCGGGCGAGGACCCGCAGCGCCCGCAGCCGACGCTCGCCGACGTCCCGGAGCTGGTCCGGGAGGCGCGGGCCGCCGGGACCCGGATCGAGCTGGACGACCGGGTGCCCGATCCCGCCGCCGTCCCCGACCGGGTCGGGCGGCACGCCTACCGGATCGTCCAGGAGGGGCTGACGAACGCCCGCAAGCACGCGCCGGACGCCGCCGTGCGGGTCGTCCTGGACGCCGGGCCGGAGCTGACGATCGAGCTCGACAACGCCACGGCGCCCGGCCGGGAACCGGCGCTGCCGGGCGCCGGGGCGGGCCTGGTGGGGCTGGCGGAGCGGGTGGCGCTGCTCGGCGGGACGCTCGAGCACGGCGCGGCGGGCGGCCGGTTTCGGCTCCGCGCGCGGCTGCCCCTGTGAGGATGCATGGCGGGCGGGGCGCCGGGGCATGGGGAGGGACATGGCTTCTGAGTCTTCCGCGCGGCCCGTCCTGGAAGAGCTCGACCGGGCGGAGTGCCTGCGCCTCATCGCGCCCGGCGGCATCGGCCGGGTCGCGTTCGACGACGGGGAGGGCCCCACGGTCATCCCGGTGAACTACGCGGTCGACGGCGAGTCGGTGATCTTCCGCACGTCGGAGTCGGCGCGGATGAACCGCAGCCTGCTGACGGCCGTGCCGGGCGGGCAGGTCCGCATGGCGTTCGAGGTCGACCGGATCGACTCCGCGACGCACGAGGGGTGGAGCGTCCTGCTGCGCGGCGGCGCCCATCCGCTGTCGGAGGACGAGCGGGACGCCGTCGCGAGCGTGGAGCCGTGGCCCGCCGGGCACCGCGGCGCCTGGTTCAGCCTGACCGCCGGAGAGGTGAGCGGGCGGCGCCTGCACCGCTCCTGACGCCCCTCCGGCCCCGTAGAGTCTGCGGCATGGATTCCCTCCGCGTGCTCATCGTGGACGATGACGCGCTCGTCCGCGCGGGCCTGTCGATGATGCTGTCGAACGCGGGCGACCTCGACGTCGTCGCGGACGTCGCCGACGGCGCCGAGGTCGTGCCCGCGGTGAACGAGCACCGGCCCGACGTGGTGCTGATGGACATCCGGATGCCGCGGCTGGACGGGCTGGCCGCGACGGAGCTGCTGCGGTCCCGCCGCGATCCGCCGGAGATCATCATCCTGACGACGTTCGACACCGACGACCACATCGTGCGGGCGATGCGGGCGGGCGCGAGCGGGTTCCTGCTCAAGCACACCCCTCCCCCGGAGATCATCCGCGCGATCCGGCAGGTCGCCGCCGGGGAGCCGATGATGTCGCCGACGGTGCTGCGGCGGCTGATGTCGTACGCGGCCGGTTCCGGGGTCGACCCGGCCCGCGACCGCGCCCGCGGGCTGCTCGGCCGGCTCAGCGACGGCGAGCGGGCCGTCGCGCTGCTGGTCGGCCGGGGCCGGACGAACGCCGAGATCGGCCGCGAGCTGTCGCTGAGCGTGGCGACGGTCAAGGCGTACGTCTCCCGCCTGCTGACCAAGCTCGAACTGAACAACCGGGTGCAGGTCGCGCTGCTCGTCCACGACGCCGACCTCGGCGAGTAGTTTCAGCGACCGCGCGGCTCCAGCGGGACGTGCCGCAGCGCGAGCGCGGCCGCCAAGCCCACGGCCAGCAGCGGCAGCGCGGACAGGAACACGGCCGAGAACGCGTGCGCGAAGGCGTCGGCCGCGCCGTCCCGGACGGGCGCGGGCAGCGTTTCGAGGACCTCGGGGCGGACGGCGTCCCGCAGCGGCGGCGCGTCCCCGGGCATCCGGTCCGCGGCCTCCGCGGCGAACCGGTTCGTCACGATCGCGCCGAACACGGCCGTCCCGGCCGCGGTGCCGAGCATCCGCGTCGCGAACACCCCGGAACCGGCCGCGCCGAGGTCGCGCCGCGGCGCCGCGTTCTGCGCGATGAGCACGACGACCTGCTGCGACAGGCCGGCGCCGAAGCCCAGCACCGCCATGTACAGCCCGGCGGCGAGCATGCCCGTGCCGGCGTCCATGCCCGCCAGCAGCGCGACGCCCGCGGCGCTGACGGCCATGCTCGCGGCGGGGAGCCGGTGGTAGCGGCCGGTCCGCGCGATGTAGCGCCCGGCCAGCAGGGAGGACGCGAGCAGGCCGAGCATCATCGGCAGCACGAGCAGTCCGGAGCGGGTGGCGTCCGCTCCCCCGACGACCTGGAAGAACATCGGCAGGTAGGTCGCGAGCCCGAAGCCGGTGGCGCCGCCGACGGCCGCGACGGCGCAGGCCGCCGCGTACGAGCGGTCGCGGAACAGCCGCGGCGGCACGACCGGTTCGGCGGCCCGCCGCTCGGCGAGGAGCCAGGCCGCGAACAGGACGGCCGCCCCGGCGGCGAGGCCGAGCACCACCGGCGACGTCCACGCGTGGTGCGTCCCGGCCCGGCTCGTGAACAGGGTGAAGCAGGTGACGGCGGCGCCGAGCAGCACGATGCCGAGGTAGTCGACGCGCGGTTCGCGGTCGGGCGCGGGCAGCCGCAGGAACGCGACGATCACGACGGCCGCCGCGACGCCCAGCGGCAGGTTCAGGTAGAAGGCCCACCGCCAGGACGCGTGGTCGGTGAGGAAGCCGCCGAGGATCGGCCCCGCGACGGTCGCGACCGCGAAGTTGACCGCGGAGTAGCCCTGGTACCGGGCCCGCTCCCGGGGCTCGAAGAGGTCGCCGGTGAGCCCGAACGTCGAGCCCATGAGGCAGCCCGCGCCGGCGCCCTGCACCGCCCGGAACACGATCAGCCAGCCCATCGACGGCGCCGCCCCGCACGCCGCCGAGCCGGCGAGGAAGGCCAGCAGCCCGATCAGGTAGACGGGCTTGCGGCCGAACAGGTCGCCGAGCCGTCCGGAGAGCGGCACCGTGACGCTCGTCGCCAGGATGTACGCGGTCGAGACCCACGCGAGCCGGTCGGCGCCGCCGAGGTCCCCGGCGATCGTGGGCAGCGCCGTCGCGAGCACCGTCGCGTCCAGCGACGACATCAGGCCCGCGAGCATGAGGCCCCCGAACACCAGCACCCGGCGCCGGGGGGTCATGCCGTCCCCCGGCGCCCGCCCATCCGTTGTCACGGCCATCCGTGCACCTCACATTCATGTGCGAAAGTCAAATGAATGCTAGACGCACATACATGAGCGACGCAACGGCGGCGTTAGACTCTCCTGCCATGAGCGAGGAGGCGATCGACGCCGTCGAGCGGAGCATGGTGCGGCTGCGCCGCGGGATGTCCCGGCAGCGGCTCGGCAAGGCGGCGGTCCGGGAGCACAACCTCCCCGTGGACGTGCAGGTCCTGCACGTGGTCGACATCGTCGACGAGGGCCCGGACCGGCCCGGCCAGGAGGTCAGCGTCGGGCTCGTCGCCGCCCGCCTCGGCGTGGACGCCTCGCGCGGCAGCCGCATCGTCGCCGAGGCCGTCAAGTCCGGCTACGTCCGGCGGGTCGCCTCCCAGGAAGACGGGCGCCGCATCCACCTGGAGCTCACCGACGCGGGCCGCGCGGTCGTCGAGGCCACCCGCCGCACCCGCCAGGAGCACTTCGCGAGGGCGATGGGCGACTGGACCGACGCCGAACGCGCCGAGTTCGCCCGCCTCCTGGCCCGCTTCGTCGACGGCTACGACGGCTGAGCCCGTACGGCGCCGGGCGAGGCGGTGAACCGGCGGCGGCGATGGACCGGGCCGACGGGCCGGGCGTATCCTCCGTCCGGTGAAGCCGCTCGAGCTCGATGAAGTGGACCCGGACGACACGCGGACCGCGCTGGGCGGGAAGTGCCGCGGCCTCGCCGTGCTGCGGCGCCACGGGTTCCGCGTGCCCGCGACATGGGTGCTTCCGGCCGGACCGTCCCCGGCCGATCTCGGCGGCGCCGACCTCGGCGGGCTCGCCGGCCCGGGTTCGTGGGCCGTCCGCAGCTCCGCCGCCGTCGAGGACGGGCCGGGGCACTCCTTCGCCGGGCTCTTCCGCACCGAACTGGGAGTCCCGTTCGACGGCCTGCCGGGCGCCATCGCCCGGGTCGCCGGCTCCGGGGCGGCCGAGCGCGTCCGGGCCTACCAGGCCAGGGCCGGCCTCGCCGTCCGGGACGTCGAGGTGGCCGTCGTGCTCCAGCGGTACGAGCCGCCCCGGGCGGCCGGAGTGTGGATCGGACGGACGCCGGACGCCGGCCGCCTGGAGTGGGCGTCCGGCGAGGCCGAGGAGTGCACCGGCGGGAGCGGCACCGGGCCCGCCGGGCGGGCCTGCCTCGGAGTGCAGCGCGCTCTCGGAGGCGTGGCGGACCTGGAGTTCGCCGTCCTGGAGTCGGGATTGACCTGGGTGCAGTACCGGCCGGTCACCCGGCCGGTGCCCGAACGGGTCGAGAACGCCGGGCCGCTCACCGGCGTCCCCGCGTCACCGGGCGTCGTGACGGGCACCGTGGCGCGCCCGGCCGATCCGTACGACCCGTCCTGGCGGCCCGGGTCGGTACTGGTGGTCGCCGACACCGGTCCGGACTGGGTGCCGCTCATGGCGGAGGCGGCCGCCATGGTCACCACCGTCGGCGGGAATCTGTGCCACGCCGCCATCGTCGCCCGCGAGCTGGGCGTCCCCTGCGTCACCGGGGTCCGGGACGCGCTCCTGAGGCTGGGCGACGGAACGCGCGTCACGGTCGACGGGGGCGCCGGCGTCGTCAGGGTGACTGGGCGATGAGCAATTCGTACAGGTCCCCCACGGTCTCCACGTCGACGATGGCGGGCACATCGATCAGCGACGTGCCGTAGGTCAGCTCCAGGACGACGAGCAGCTCCAGGGCGTCGAGGGAGTCGAGCCCCAGTCCGCGCGCGATATCGTCCTCCGGGCGGATCGTGCGCCGGATCCGCTTGGCGGTCTCGTAGGCGTCCTCCAGGACGGTGAGGAACTCATCCAGCGAAGGCCGACTCGACATGGACCTCTCCCGTCGTTCCGTCGATGGTGATCAGATCCCCCGGGCGCAGCGCGGAGACGTCGGGGTGGCCGACCACGGCGGGCAGCCGGTGCTCGCGGGCCAGGATGGCGATGTGGGACATCGCGCTGCCCCGCCCCGTGACGACCCCGCCGACCAGGCCCAGCAGGGGCGCGGCATCGGCGTCCGCCGACTCGCAGACCAGGATCGCGGCCCCGTCCTCGGGGACGTCGTCGGCGGGCGGGTGCACCACCACGCCCGTCACGCGGCCGGGCGACACTCCCCGGGCGCGGGCCGCGCCGGGCCGCACCGGCCCCGCCCCGCCGGAGAAGTCGAGGCGGTCGGGCATCGGCGTCCCGACCGCCTCGGCGCAGGCGGCCGCGCGGTCGGCCGCGCGGTCGGCGAGGCCGGGAGCGAGGTGGACGCGGCGGAGCTCCTCGATCGTGAGGTAGGGCCATTCCGTATCGTCCAGCGACCAGTGGCGGGCCAGCTCCGGCAGCACCCTGCGGTGAACGTGGAGCGTCCGCATGACCAGGGATTTCGAGTGCTCCCTGGAGGCCATCATCTCCGCCATGATCCGGGCGAGCGCGCCGACCGGGCGACGGCGCCGCCGGCTCAGCATGCCGATCGCGGCCTCGGCCGGGTCGACGACGGGATCGGTGCCGGGGCCGCCGCCGGGCTCGGAGCCGGGTCCGGTGCCCCGCCGGACGGCGAACCGGGACCACGGCTCCCGCCCCTCGGCCACCTCGTAGAACGAGGTGCCCAGGAACTCGCCGGGCGCGAGGTCGCCGGTGAAGGCGTGCAGCCGGTCCCACACCAGTTCCCCGGGCCGGTTGAGCCACGGGGTGACGGTCTCGGCGTGCGGGACCATCAGGCCGTTCACCCGCCGTTGCACGACGGCGAGCGGCACCAGCCCCGTGGCGGCGACGATGTGGGCGTCCCAGGCGTCGTCCAGGATCGGCGCGGCGCGCGTGAGGACCTCCACCATGCCCGCCTCGCTGCGCAGCGACACGGCGGTACGGGCGAGCATCTCCAGGTCGGCGACCTCCTCCTCCAGCCGCAGCAGCGACGGGCCGAGCCGGGTCAGCTCGCGGATCAGCCGCGGCAGCGCGGCGGCCTGCCGCAGCCCGCCCTCCCGCGCCTTCCCGAGCCGCGGCGGGCGGGTCCCCTCGAAGTAGGCGGCGGTGACGTCCTCGGGGCTCACCATGGGCAACCGGCTCGCCAGCCGCGTGTAGGCGGACAGGTTGTGGTAGGGCTTGCACGCGAAGTAGCCGACGAAGACGTAGTGGCCGCCCTGGGCCCAGGGGCGCTCCCCCCAGCAGCGCCGGACCAGGCGCCGGGTGGCCCGTTCCATGGGCGTGCCGACCAGCGACCAGGACACGGGCGAGATCCGGTCCGGCGCGACCTCCCCGAAGTTCCCGGCGCTGTAGACGGGGAACGCCGGGTTCGGGTCGACGTCGATCGGCGGGAAGCGCGGGTTCATGCGAAGACCTCCCGGCCCGTCGCCTCGAGGTATCCGGCCGGGCAGCGCGGCGGACCGCCCGGGACGGCGTCCAGGACGGACGGGTCCAGGTCGAACCACGGCTCCGCGTAGCCGAGGAGGGCGTCCGGCGTCCCGGTGCGGGACGCGAGGAGGCGCTGCAGGCGGCCCACCGTCGCGCTGTCGACGATGCGCGGGACGCGGCCGAGGGGGCGGCACAGCGCCCGCAGCACCTCCGCGAGCGTGGGGTCCGCGGGGTCGAACCAGGTCCAGGTGCGTCCCGAGGCGGGCGTCTCGACCGCGCGGTGCACCACCTCCGCCGCACCCGTCACCTCGCCCGCGTAGCACGGGAAGTCCCCGCCCTCGCGCAGGTGGACCGGGTATCCCTGGAGCAGCGGCGGCAGGACGGCGAGCAGGCCGTGCCGCGCCGACAGGGCGCCCGCCGCCGGGGGGACGCCCAGGAGCGGGCCGAACCGCACGCTCGTGGACGGCACGTCACGGGCCGCCCGCACGAGACTCTCGGCGACGTACTTGCCGTACTCGTACCAGTTCCGGAACGTCTGGCCGACGTACAGCTCGCGGTTCCCGACCCGGCCGGACGCGCGTCCGAGCGCGAGCAGCGACGAGACGTGGACGAGCCCGGTGAACCGGTCGCACGTGCGGGCCAGGCCGAGCACGCTGCGGATCCCCGCGGCGTGCAGGTCCAGGGCCGTGTCCGGCCCGCAGTCCCAGTCGACGCTGCCGAAGGCGGTCACGATGTGGGTCACCTCGGCCCTGACCTCCTCGAGCGCCGCGCCCGCCAGCGCGAGCGCCGGCCGGGTCACGTCGCCCCGCAGGGTGCGCCGCGCGGGTCCGCCGCCGGAGCGGCTGAGGCCGATCACCTCGTGGCCGGCCCGCTCCAGGCGGGCGCACACCGCGCCGCCCAGGTAGCCCGAGGCGCCCACGACGAGGACCTTCATCCGGGGAACCTCGCCATCGAGCCGCCGGCGGCCACGGCGTCGGGCCGCCGCGGCGGCCCGAACAGCAGCCCGGCGAGCAGGCCGAGGCCGGCTTCCGGGAGCCCGCCGCCGAGCAGGGCCGCCAGCCGCGACCGGTCGAAGACGCGGTCCAGCCCGACGTAGCGCAGCCCGATGAGCGCGTTGTGCGCCGTCGGCGTCAGCGGCAGGAACCGGTGGGCGTTCTGGCTCGTCCAGACGATCTGGCGGGCCGACGCGGAGACGACGCGGGGCGCGCGCCGGAACCGCTCCGGATCGGCGGTGAACGCCGCGTCCAGCAGGCCGCGGACGCTGGGAGCCGTCTCGCCCAAGCCGAGATGGCAGATCAGCGCCTCGGTGCCCGGCAGCCCCGCCAGCCGGCGCACCGCCCGCAGCAGCGTGCGCGCGGCCACGTCCCTGGGGAGCGCGTCCACCCGCGCGGCGGGCATCGCGGGCAGCACCCCGCCGGGCAGGTCGTCCCAGCGGTCCGCGAGCATGTAGAGGGAGTTGCGGCGGAGCGTCCGCCCCGTCGCGCTGTTGCCCACCAGCGCGCACAGCCGGAGGATCAGCAGCGGGGAGTCCTCGCCGGCCAGCGCCGTCAGGCGCCGCTCCGCCAGCAGCTTGGCCTGCTCGTAGACCGTCCGGTCGGCACGGCGCGGGTACGGCTGTTCGGCGACCGCGCCGACCGCGCCCCCCGCCGCGTAGACCGACCCGGCGTACAGGTAGGGGATGCGGCGCCCGGACAGCGCGGTGAGCTCCCGGGCCAGGAGGTACCCGTGCTCGGCGCCCAGCACGTGCGTGGCGTAGATGTCGCTGCCGCGTCCGGCCCAGTTGGTCTGGCCGGCGAGGTTCACGACGGCGTCGGCCTCGTCCGCGAGCCGCCGGACCGCGGCCTCGTCCAGGCCCCAGCGGTGCACCCGCACATCGCCCCGCACGGGTTCGCCGACCAGCGCCGGATCGGGCGGCCGCAGCCGCCCCGCCGTCCGGCGTCCCGGCTCCGGGACGCGCAGCAGCGGGATCATCGTGCAGCCCGCCTCGCCCATCGTCTCCAGCAGGCCGGCGCCGAGCTGACCGGTGGCGCCCGCCACCAGGAGCCTCATTCGCCGGTCCCGACGGTGGCGTCGTAGGCGGCGAAGTCGGGGACGAGCCCGGACGCCACCATCTCCCACATCATCTCGTCCGTCCCGCCGCCGACCCGGCCGATCCGGACGTCCCGCCACATCCTCGCCATGGGTGTCTCGTCCTCCAGGTATCCGGCGCCGCCGAACAGGTGCATGCATTCGGTGACCGTCTTCTCCGCGAACCGGACGGCGGTGACCTTCAGCGCGGCCGCCTCCCGCGCGCCCGCGCCGCCCGGCTGGAACGCCGTCGCGGCCGCGCCGTGCACCCCGGAGCGCAGCACGACCAGTTCGGCCTGGAGCCGCGCCAGCCGCAGGCGGAGCGCCTGGTGCTCGATCAGCGGCCGGCCGAACTGCTCGCGGCGGTGCAGGTGCGCGCAGGCCAGCCCGATCGCCAGCTCGCACACCCCGACCGCGTGCGCCGCGACGGCCATCCGCTCGTGGCTCAGCGCCCACGTCGCCACGGTCAGGCCGAGCCCGGGGCGGCCCACCATCGCCTCGCCGGGGACCCACGTGTCGACCGCCGTCCAGGTGGTGTCCAGCGACGCGGTGCCCAGCTTGGTCAGCCTGCGGACCTCGCGCAGGCCCTCGGCGGGGACCTGGACCAGGCTGAGGGCGGCGAGGCCCGAGTCGCCCGTACGGCACAGGAGCAGGGCGAAGTCGGCGGCACGCCCCAGCGACAGGAACTTCTTCTCACCGCGCACCCGCCAGCCCGTCCCGTCCCGGACCGCCGTGGTCGCGATGCCGTTCAGATCCGAGCCGCCGGTGGGCTCGGAAGCGCCGAAGCAGCCGACCAGATCGCCGCTCAGCACGCCCTCCAGCGTGCCCGCGAGCAGGTCCGACCGGCCGTACCGGGTGAGGGCCGCGGCCACGGTCTCCACCACGATGCCGACGCCGATGCCGACACCGCCCGCCCGGGCCAGTTCCTCCGCCAGGATCGCGGCGCGCCCCGGATCGCCGCCCGGACCCGGCGTCCAGCGTTCCCGGACCAGCCCGGTGCGGCCCAGCGCGGCGAGCGCCGCGCGGGGGAACTCGCCCGCCTCCTCCGCCGCCGGCACCAGCGGCATGATCCCGTCGTCCACGGCGGCGCGGACCCGGTCGCGGAAGGCGTCCACGTGCGGGCCGGTGAGGCCGGCCCCGTACAGCGGCGGCGTCACGGCCGGGCCCCCGCGTGCTCGGACGAGGCCAGCAGCGGGCCGTCGATCTCCCCCGCCAGCAGCCGCCGCCACATCGTGCGGCGGCGGGGCTTGCCGCTGGAGGTCAGCGCGATCACGCCCGCCTTCACCCGCACGACGCGGACGGTCACGTCCGGACCCACCAGCGGGGCGAGGCAGGCGACGACGTTCTCCGCGGACGGCGCCGCCGTGAGCACGCACACGGTCGGCTCGTCACCCAGATACCCGGCGAGCACGGCGGTCCGCTGCCGGGTGAGCAGCCCTTCCTCCGCGAGCGCCGCTTCGAGGTCCTCCACGTACACGTTGCGCCCGCGCACCTGGAGGCTGTCGCCGATGCGGCCCACCACGTACAGCTCCCCGTCGAGCAGGAAGCCCGCGTCGCCGGTGAACAGCTCGCCGTCCTCGAACCGGGTGGCCCGGTCCTCCTGTTCGCTGGTGTGGCCCAGCGCCACCGACGGCCCGCGCACGGCGATCTCTCCGAGGCTCCCGTCCGGGAGAGCGCGGCCGGCGTCGTCGACGATCCGCACCGTGAGCCCGTCGAGCGGAGTCCCGCAGCCCACGTGCCAGGTCCCGGGTCCGGCGGGCGGGCGGCGCGAGACCGTCGCCGAGCCGACCAGCGGCAGCGGCTCGCCCATCCGGACGGGTCCGGGGGCGACCGCGACGGCTCTCGCGACCCGGCCCAGCGGTGCGCAGGAGACGCCGAGCGTGGCCTCCGCCAGCCCGTAGGCGGGTCTCAGCGCCGACGGGCGCAGGCCGCAGGGGCCCAGCAGCTCCAGGAACGCGGCGGCCGCGTCCAGGCGGACCCGTTCGGCGCCGGTGACGATCGCCTCGACCCCCGACAGGTCCAGCCCGCCGAGCCGGTCGGGCCGGACGCGCCGCACGACGTACTCCAGGCCGAAGTTGGGCACCAGCATGACCGTGCCCGGCCGGCCGTGGTGCTCGCGCAGCCAGCGCAGCGGCTGCTGGACGAACTGCTCGGGCCGCATCAGCCCGACGGACTCCCCCCGGACCACCGGGGTGAGCAACCCGAAGATCAGACCGAGGTCGTGGTACAGCGGCAGCCAGGACACGCCGGTGCCCGCCGCCCGGTCGGCCCAGCGCTGCCCGATCATCGCGATGTTGGCCTCCAGGTTGCCCCGGCTCACCCTGACGCCGCGGGCCCTGCCGCGCGAACCCGAGGTGAACTGCAGGAGGGCCGTCTCCGCCGGCGCCCACGGTCCGGGCTCGGCGTCGCGCGCGTCCGGGGGCGGGAGGACCGCGCGGGACGGCCCGGCGACGTCGGCCGCGACCTCGGCCAGGTCCCGTTCCGCGAGGACCAGGGCGGCGCCGCACTCCTCGATCACGTGCGCCGCGTGCGCACGCCACCGCCGGGTGTCGCCGAGGGCGGCGGGCGGGGCGAGCGGCGCCGGGGTGCCGCCGGCCGCGAGGACCCCGAAGAACGCGGCGGCGAACCCGGGCCCGGTCCGGTGCAGGACGGCGACGGCCTGCCCGGTGGTGAGCCCGTGGTCGCGCACGTCGCGGGCGGTCGCGCGGACGAGCCCGGCGAGCCGCGTGTACGGGACGGACTCCCAGGTGCCGTCGTCGGTCAGGTACCGCAGTCCTTCGGACGCCGACGGCGCGTCGAGCCATTCCAGGAGCCCGGCGGTCACGGCAGCTCCAGGGTGAGCCGCAGGTCGCGGTGCAGTTCCATCCAGACCTCGTGGTAGGAGTCGCAGAGCACGCCGGTCAGCGCGGTGGAGTCCCCGGACTCGAAGCGGTCGCGCGCGGCGGTGAGGCGGCTCGCGTACCTGGCGTAGCGGGGCCGTGCGCCGGCCATCCGCTCCGCCACCGCGAGCAGGTCCCGGTGCAGCTCCGCCAGTTCCGCGCGGGCGGCCGCCTCGGCCGTCTCCCCGAGTTGCCGGCGGGTGCACAGGTCCTTGACGCGGTGGTCGAGCGGCAGGAACCGCTCGTGGCAGGCGCGCAGCACCCCGGCGGCATCGGGCGCGAGGTCCGCGCGCAGCTCCGCCGCGTGCAGCGACCGTCCCCGGGCGGTGACCCGCCACGCCTCGCGGGCGGCCACGAAGACCGCCGTGCCCGCGGCGGCGTGGTCCTGCGCGGCGCGCCGGACGGCGGGCTCGGGGCGGCCGGTCATCAGCGTCAGGTGCGCGGTTCCCGCCGTCCCCTTCACGCACAGGGCGTGCAGCACCTCGAAAGCGTCCCTCACCGGTGCCCTCCGGACGCGGCGGCGGGCGCGGCCACCGCGTCGGCGAAGCCGAGCAGGACACGCGCGGGCAGGTCCTCCGTCAGCTCGGCGGCGGCCTTCCGCGCGAGGCCGCGCTCCTCCAGGCAGGCGGCGGCCGCCGCGGCGAGCGCCGCATCGCGCAGCCCGGCGTCGGCGGCGAGCCGCGCGGCGGTGAGTCCGGGCTCGTCGAGCAGCTCCGGGAGGGCCGAGACCCGCCCGTCGAGCAGCGCCGCCAGGGAGGTGTCCAGGCGGGTGCGCTCCCCGCGCAGCGCGAGGAGGTCCTCGGCGTGCACGAAGGCGCGGCCGCAGTGCCGGCCGAACTCGCGGAGCGGGGCGACGGCCCCGGAGGGCGCGTCCGCGAGCAGCGCCCCCGCCCGGAGCGGATACTCGAACATCGCGGCGAACACGTCGGTGGCCGAGGTGCCCGGGGCGGCGTCCAGGTACCGGGCCCGCAGCACCGTCAGCTCCGCGAGCCAGTCGGAGAACGACCACGACAGCTCGGGTGCGTGCTTGGCGACCAGCGTGCACGCCTGGGCGAGGAGGAAGTCCCCGGCGAGGACCGTGGTGGCCGACGACCAGTCGACGCCCCGGCCGCCGGGCAGCGCGGGCGCCGCCGGGCCGAGGAAGGCCAGCCCGCCGAGCGAGGCCAGCTCGATGGCCGAGCCGGTCGTGACGCGTCCGATGTCGGGGAACGCGCCGGCGCTCATGAGGCCGGCGCACAGCAGCACCGCCGGCCGGAGGCTGCGGTGGGTGGGCCCGCCGCCGGTGATGAGCATCCGCGCGATGAACGGCCACTCCCGCCGGACGGCCGCGACCGACACCTCGTCGCAGCCGGCGAGGAAGGGCTGCAGCAGCAGCGACTCCTCCGCGCCCGCGTCGAAGGGCTCGGCGGCGGTCACGCCCGCGATGCCCTCGGGCAGCAGCACCGCCCGGCGGCCCTTGGAGAAGAACGGGTGGTCGCTCTCGGCGGTCGCCGCGAGCACCCGCCAGGCGAGGTGGTAGCGCCGGGCGGCGTGCCGGGCCGTCTCGAAGTAGCCGACGAACGCCCGGGCGAGCGCCCTGCCGTAGGAGCGCGCCGCCGCCTCGGGGTCGCCGGGGTGGCGGGCGATGGACTCGGCGGCCAGCAGCCCGCTCTGCACCGCGTAGCTCAGCCCCTCGCCCGTGAACGGGTTGACGAGGCCGGCGGCGTCGCCGACCACCAGGCGGCCGTCGTCCACCGCCTGCTCGGGGGCGAAGCCGCTGTCGACCGGGCCCCACGAGAGCGGGCCGTCCGGGCGTGCTCCGGCGAACCGCGGATCGGCCTCGGCGAGCCCCTGGAGGGCCCCGGCCATCAGGGCCTCCGGGTCCCGGCCGCCTCCGGTGACGCTGATCGTGACCCCGCCGCCGGAGGCGGGCAGCACCCAGACGCAGGACGGCTGGGCCTTGGGGTCGGCGGCGTCGGGAGTGACCAGCTGGAGCAGGATCCGGTCATCGGCCTCGACACCGGTGAAGCGGCGCGCGCACTGCGACCGCGCGCCGGCGGCGCCGGCATCGCCGCCGGCATGCCGGCGGCTCGAGGCGGCTCCGGTGGCGAGGACGACGTGCGCGGCGGTGACGACCGAGCCGTCCGCCAGTGTCGCGCGGTGGCCGTCGCCGGTGCGGTCCAGGCCGGTCACCCGTCCGCCCAGCGGCACGGCCCCCGCCTCGGCGGCGGCACCGCGGAGCGACGCGGTCAGGCGGGCGCCGTCGCACACGGCCATCCCCGCGTCGTCGATCACGCGCCGGGTGCGGGCGCCGAACCACAGGTCGAGCGTCTCGATCGGACGCGTGGACGCCTCGTCCCATCCGCCGAGCGTCCCCAGGGCATGGCGGGCGGGGCCGCTGACGATGACGTCGTGGAACGTTCCCCCCGGCGGGTCGTCGCAGAGCGCCGTCCGCAGGCCCCGGCGGGCGAGGGCGGCGGCCGCCGCGGTGCCGGCGGGGCCGCCGCCGACGACGAGGACATCGACCTGCTCGGTCACGGGCGTCTCCAAAGTGTGGTCGGTCGTCATCGGTCGGTGAACAGGAGGTGGACCGAGGTGCCCATGGCGAGCGGCCCGGCGACGAGGTAGGCCGCCCACGCCGCCAGGGTCTGGGAGTCCAGGACGACGATGAGCGCCACCAGCGCGAACGGCGCGGCGAGCCCCGCGGCGACCTTGCGGTCGGCGAGCAGCAGCAGCACCGGCGCCGCCGCCAGGGCCAGGCCCGCCAGCCCCGCCGTCAGGCGTCCGGCCGCCGCCCGGCGCGCCTCCTCCTCGCTGAACGCCGCCATGAACGGCACGGCGTCCGCAAGACCGGCCAGCAGGAGGCTCCCGGCCACGGCGACCAGGGCGAACACCAGCATCGCGAGGACGGTGACCGGCGTCTTCGGCGCCAGTACCGCGCGCAGCGCCAGCGCCGCGCCGACCGGCACCGTGGCCAGGCACGCATAGAGGGCCATGGAGCCCCCGGAGATCCCCGGTATGACCAGGAGCACGGGGACGAGCGCGGTGACCAGGACCACCAGGGCGGGCCCGCGTTCGCCGGCCAGGTGCAGTGGCAACGCGCCCGCGGCGACGAGCGCGGCGGCCGGGAACACCGCGACGCGTTCGCCCTGCAGCGGCCGCGCGGCGGCGAGGTCGGTGCGGCCGGACCAGTCGTACAGGCCCTTGAGCAGCAGCACTGCTCCGACGACCACCAGCACGCAGCCGGGCACCGTCAGCGCCATCGGCCTCGCCGGCACGCCCACGTCCCGTCTCCTTCGGCGCGGATCATTCGGTGACGGTGACGGGCTCGGCCGCGCCGAATCCCATCTGGCCGTCGTCGCCGGTGATGGCGAGGCTGACGGTGTAGGTGCCGGGCTCGGCGTAGGTGTGGGTGACCTTCGCACCGGTGGCCAGCGTCCCGTCGGCGAACTCCCACAGGTACTTCTCGACCTCGCCGCCACCCGAGCCGGTCGACTTGGAGGCGTCCAAAACCACGGTGTTGGGGCCGGTCCGCTTCATGGTGATCTCGGCCTTCGGCGGGCTCTTGGGCCGCGCGAGCTCGGTCGTGGTGACGCGGACCCGCGTCGGCCGGTCGCCGCCGGTCAGCTCCACCTTCCAGCCTCCGGCCGCGGCGCCGGGCACGTACACGCTGTCGTAGGAGGCCCGCTTGGTGCCGTTCCGGCGGTGCCGCGCTTCGGACGTCCGCTCGCCGTTCGGCGACACCACCCGCATCGTGACGTCCCCCTCCTGCCAGGTCGCGCCGAACCCCGCGCCGAGACCGCCGCCCGCCAGCGCGACCGGGACCTGGACCGTCTGGCCCGGCTGGACCGTGACATCGTTCGCCTTCCGGGTCACCCCGGCGTCGCCGGCCACCCGGGCGGCCGGGGCCGGCCGCAGGAACGCCTCCCGGACGATGCACGCGGTGTTGGCGTAGCCGGCCCGGGTCGGGTGGAAGGACTCCTCGCGCTTGGTGGGCACGATTCCGTTGAGGAACCGCTCCGCGCCCTGCGGGGGGCAGATCTCGTGGCCGTCGCTCGAGTCGTAGAGGTCGATCGGCACGGCCCCGGCGATGGTGGCCGAGGTGACGAGGTAGTTGTCGAGCCGCTGGACCCAGCTGTTCATCCACAACTGGTCGGTGAGCCGGATCATCTGGCAGCGCTGGGTGGGCCACGGCACGTTCGACGTGCCGTCCCTCCCGCCCTCGTCGGGGAAGAACTTCGGATAGGTCGGCACGAAGATCCGCGCCTGGGGAGCGCGCCGCATGATCTCCTTGAAGATCTCCTGCACACGGTTGGTGTTCGCCGTGGTGCCCTCGTTGAGCCTGTCGAAGGCGGTCTGGAGCTTGGCGTCCTGATCGCCCTCGCAGGTCTTCAGCGCGGATGCCTTGACGCAGGCCGTGACGACGTCGGCGAACCCCATGTCGTTGCCGGAGATGCCGAGGGTCACGTGGGAGACGTCGGTGCCGAGCGCCTCGAACTGCGACGGCTCGCCCGACTTGCCGTCGTGGACGTCCTGGGTGGTGGCGCCGCTGCAGGCGACGAAGGTGAAGTCGCCGCCGAGCACGCCGTCGGCGTCGAGCAGCGCCGGGTGCGAGTACTGCGACCGGTGGCAGTCGCCGCTGTCGGGGTAGTAGTCGGCCGCGCCGACGCCGGCCTGGTAGGAGTCGCCCATCGCGACCCACCGGCCCGGCGCCGCGGCCGGTGCCGCCGGCGCCACCGCCGACGAGGCCGCGAGAACGGTGAAGCAGGTTCCCGCGATGAAAAGGCCGCGTTGTCGCATTTCACTTCCCCACCCAGGAGAAGGGCGTCCGCACACGTGGTATGCGAACGCCCCCGGACGTTGATCGCCATGATCGCAACACGCGACGATCTTGGTGTCAATGCTCCGAAGCGCGATTGGCAGAAACGGCCGGAACCGCCGGTCCTGAATTGGCGAGTTCCGTTAGATCAGGCCCGGTTCCAAAGACCCCTGGCCGGATGCGGCCATTTTTCGAGCGTTTACCGGGCTTCGGGCTAACGTGCCGCTGGTGATCAACTCTGCGGATCGTTCAGCTACGAAACGGTGGTCCGATGACTTCTGCTGAAAATACCGCACGACCCGATTACGGAAAGCGATCCCCCCAGGTCTCCCGACGCGGATTCCTCGGGAAGACGGCCGTCGCCGGCTCGGTCACGGCCGTGACCGCCACGATGCTGGGCGGGTCCGGCTCCGCCCAGGCGGACCCGACGGCCGCCGCGGGGGCACCGGACGCCGGGGCCTCGGGCGGGCGGTCCGGCGCCGCCGCGGCACCGCTCTCCCGGCGGCGGGAGATGCTGCTCCAGGTCGCGCGGGTCGGCGCCGTCTATCCGGTGGAGTTCCGCGGCTTCGGGGAGTCCGCCGAGGGAGCGGAGCGCGCCACGCCGGCCCGCCTGCGGGCGGCCGAGCGCAGGCTCGACCCCGAGCGCCTGGCGCGGGCCTGGGCGGGCGCCGACGCGCTGATCGCGCTGGGCCTGCTGGGCGCGGCGCAGGGCAGGATGCTGGCGGGCATCGGACGGCAGGCGGCGCAGGCCGACGCCGACGGGAAGCGGGACCTGCTGGCGTTCGTCGCGCTCGGCGTCGCGACCCTGTCCCCCCATTTCGACCCCGCCGACGACCATGTGGCGGAGATCTGGCTCGGCGGGCTCAGCGACCTGCAGCGTCGCGGCCGCCAGCCGCAGCCGATTCCCCCTTTGAACTGACGACGGAGGACCATGAACTACTGCGGGGACGACCAAAGCAAGCTGGAACGCGCCAGGCAGCAGATCTACGACGCTTACGGCTCGGACCCGAACGTCACCGGGGTCGGGATCGGCTTCCGCCGCCGGGCCGGCGTCACGACGGGAGAGCCCGCCGTCGTCGTCCTGGTCGCCAAGAAGCGCCGCGAGGCCCTGGTATCGCGCCGCCGGCTGCTGCCGCGCACGGTCGAGGTCGACTCCACGACGTACCAGGTCGACGTGATCCAGGCCGGCCCGTTCTCGTCGGGGGCGCAGACGGCCCTCGCGCCGGCGCGGGCGGCGGCCGGGCAGGAGATCACCGAGCGGATGCGCCCGCCGCGGCAGGGCGCCAGCGTCTCCAACCCCGTCGACGGCGTGACGGCCGGCACGCTCGGCCTCTTCGTGGTCGACAACACCGACGACACGGTTTGCGTGCTGACCTGCAACCACGTGATCGCGCGGATGGGGCGCGGCAAGGTGGGCGAGGCGATCATCCAGCCCGGCGCCTACGACGGCGGCACATCGCGCGACAAAATCGCGACCCTGAAGCGCTGGGCCCCCATGCCCGCGGCGGGGACGAAGGTCGACGGGGCCATCGCGCAGCTGACCGACCAGGACGCCTACACCCTGGAGGTGGCGCAGGACCTGATGCCCCCGGTCTCGGCCGACCACCCGGTCGTCGGCATGGTCGCCGCGGGCGACTCGTTCGGCGCCTGCCTGCTGACCCGGATGGACCTGACGCTCGACGCCCTCGACGTGCGCCTCCCGATCGGCCAGGCGTCCGCGTCCACGTCCGCCGCCGCCCTGCCGTGCGCGGGGCCGGGGACGGGGATCGCCGACCCCCAGCCGGGGATGGCGATCGAGAAGGTCGGGCGGACGACCGGGTACACCTCCAGCACGATCGTGGCGATCGGAGTCCAGGCGCCCGTGAGCACACCGATCGGGACCGTCATGTACCAGGACCTGATCTACACCGAGTTCTTCAGCAGCGCCGGCGACTCCGGGTCGGTCGTTTTCGTGGGCGGCGACGGGAAGACCCAAGTTCCGGGCGGGGTCATGCTCGAATGCGTCGTACTGGGGTCGCTGTCGGACTACTACCGCCTTCCGCTCAGGGAGGAAAACCCGCTCGCGGACAAAGTGCGCGACGAGTTCTTCCTGGAGAGCCTGACCGGAAAGCTGCTGGTCGAACTCACCTACGTGAACTCCCAGTCACTCGTGGATCGCTTGAAAGACCGGCAGGGCAGGGCGGACGAAGTCGCGTACGCGAACCAGTACTACACCAAGTACCGCGACTTCATGGCGGGCGTGCTCGACGATCCCGATTCGCCCGAGGTCGTCACCCAGGAACACCTCGACGACGCGTCCTTCATCATCACCGGCCTCGTACAGACCGTTCTGACCGCCGACGAATCCAAGCTCGCCCTCACGCTGTACCGGGATTCGCTCGTACCCACACTGGGGATGAACAGGCGGGAAGTGCACGCCTACATGAACAATCCCGCGGTGTACGGCCAGGTTCACGACGCCGTGGCGGCGGCCCCCGACATCGAGATGAACGCGCCGTTCAAGCACATGGAACCGGAGCCGACCGAATGACCGCCGTCCAGAGCCCGGCCCCCGGCGCGGAGCTGGGCTATTCCGCGCGGGTCCTGGCGAGGGTGGACGAGCTCGCCGCGGGGCTCGGGCCGTCCCTGCGGGGCCCGGTGGCCGCACTGGCCGCCAACCCGGGCAAGAGCCTGCGCTCGGGTCTGCTGGCGGCATGCGTGGGCGACGTCCCGGTGGACCCGGCGCGGCTGGTCAGGCTCGGCGCCCTGGTGGAGCTCGTCCACCTGGCGTCGCTGATCCACGACGACGTGGTCGACCGGGCGGCGCTGCGGCGCGGGCAACCGACCGCGCACACGCTCGTCGGCCCCGAACGGGCCTCCCTCGCCGGACTGGCCGCGTTCGCGCTGGCCGGCACCGAATCGGCCGACCTCGGCGCCGGGGTCGCCATGCTGGTCAGCCGCACGCTGAGCGAGCTCGCCCACGGCCAGCTCCTCGACATCGAGCGGACCTTCGACACCACCTACGCGCTCCAGGACTACCTCGAGCTCACCGAGCGCAAGACCGGCGTCCTCTTCCAGATGACCTGCCTGCTGGGCGCCGCGGAGGCCGCCCGCGCCGAACGGGAGGTCCGGGCGCTCTCGCTGTTCGGCCGCGAGTTCGGGATCGCCTTCCAGATGCTCGACGACTGCCTCGACCTCACCCCGGGCGACCTCGACAAGTCCGTCGGAACCGACCACATGCTGGGTCTCTTCGGCGCGCCGACGCTGTCGGCGCTCGCCGCCGACGATTCGGGCGCGCTCGCCGAACTCCTGCTGTCGCCGTCCTTCACCGCCGGCGACCTGCCGGCCGTGCGCGCGCTCATCGAGTCGTCCGGCGGCCTGGACCGGACCATGGAACTGGCGCGCGAGCACCTCGACCTCGCCCGGGAGGCCCTGGACGACGTCGCCGAGGACGCCCGCACGGCGATCCTCGCCATCCTGGCGAAGGTGGAGTCGCGCCTCTGACGGGGCGCGCCGGCGGCGGCCGGCCACCGACGCCGAACGCGCCGGGTCCGCCCGCCTCCCGGCCCGCTTCGTCGACGGCTACGGCGACCGGAGTCGCGCCTCCCCCGGCCGCCTCCGGTCCTAGACGAGCGCGGCGACGCCCTCGTACGCGCCCCGGCGCGCACGGCCGGCCACCTCGTACTCCAGGAGCAGCAGGCCGTTCGGCGTGGCCTCGTGGCGGAGCAGGCGCAGCCCGGACGACTCGCCCGCGCCGGACACCAGCCGCCGACCGGACCGCAGGACGACCGGGGCGACCACCAGGCGGAGCGTGTCGACCAGGCCCGCCGCCAGCAGCGCGTCGCCGAGGCGGGCGCTGCCGTGGATCTGGAGTTCCCGGCCCGGCCGCGCCTTGAGCTCGGCCACCGTCCGGACCGGGTCGCCCCCGAGAACGGTCGTGGGGTGCCAGGACCCCTCGGTGAGGGTGCCGGTCACGACGTACTTCGGCAGGGAGTTCATCCGCTCGGCGAACGGGTCGGCCGGGTCGGTGATCCGCGGCCAGTCGCGCGCGAACGCCTCGTAGGTCCGCCGTCCGAACAGCAGTCCGTCGGCGAGGTCGAGCCATTCGGACGCCCGCCGGGCGAACGCGCCGTCCATGTGCGGGACGAGCCAGCCGCCGCCGGCGAACCCGTCCGAGGGGTCCTCGTCCGGCGAGCCGGGGCCCTGGCCGACGCCGTCGAGCGTGAGGAACTGGGTGAGGGCGAGTCTCATCGGGTGCCCTCCGCGAACGCGGCGAGCTGGGCGGCGACGGTGCCCCAGCCTTCGGCGAAGCCGAGTTTCTCGTGCAGGGCGCGGGCCTCCGGGTCGCCGTGCCGGACGACGATCCGGTAGGCCGTGCCGTCCGGGTGGTCGGCCAGCGTGATCGTCGCGGTCATCGCGACCGGCTCGGGAGTCACGGGCGCCCACGTGCTGTCGACCGCGTTGGTGAACACGAGGCGCTCGTGTTCCTCCGCGGCGAGGAAGCACGCGTCCATGTGCGGGACGAACGCCGCCCCGTCGTCGCTGTAGCGCGTGACGAACGCGCCGCCGGGCCGCGGGTCCAAGCGCTCCACCCGGCAGCGTGCCGGCGCCGGGACCCACCACCGTTCGAGCCGGGACGGGTCGGTCCACGCCCGCCACACGGCGGCGCGGGGGGCGCGGATGATCCGCTCCAGGCCGAGATCGAGATCGGGATTCACTTCGGGTCCTCCTCCGGGTCGGTGACGAACCGCTCGAGGCGGTCGGTGCGCTCCTCCCACAGCCGACGCTGCTCCGCGAGCCAGTCGTCGATCAGGGCGAGCCGTTCGCGGTCGAGCACGCACGTGCGCACCCGGCCGGTCTTGATCGTGCGGATCAGCCCGTTCGCCTCGAGCGTCCGCACGTGCTTCATGAACGAGGGAAGGGTCATCGGGAACTCGCCGGCGAGGTCGCCGACGCTCGCGGGCCCGCGGCCGAGGCGCCGGACGACGGCGCGCCGGGTCGGGTCCGCGAGCGCCGCGAACACCCCGTCCAGTTGTGCCGAATACTGTGCCACGAAGCTAAGTATTACAGGCAGGCGATGGTTAACGCAAAGGCTAACTATCGGGCGCGGCCCTACCGCGCGAGTTGCGGGCGGCGGGGCGCGCGTACACCGCCGGTCGCATGGCGGGTCGCATCTTCGCGCCGAGCCGCCGCGGCCGTCCGGCCGTCTAGGCTGGCCGCATGCGTGCTCGATGGCGTGTGACGGACGAGGCGCTCGCCGTCGCGGTGCTGGTGGTGGTCGCCGTCGGCAGCATGCGGTCGCTCATCGGCGCGCGCGAGGAGCCGTGGGCGCAGACCGCGGCCGGCTGGGTGCTGATCTACATCGCCTGCGGGGTCCTGTTCGCCCGGCGGGCGCGACTCGCCGCGGCGATCGTGTCGACCGTCGCGACGGGCGTCTACTACGTCGTCAGCACCTACGACGGGCCGCTGATGATCGCGCCGGTCCTGGCGCTGTACCTGCTGGCGTCCCGGGGACGGCTGCAGGCGGCGTCGGGCATCGCGGCACTGATCGTCATCGGCACCGCGCTCGGTACGCTGTCCGGCAACGGCGACGTCAACGGTGTCGCGCTGTTCATGCTGGCGGGCTGGGTGGTGGCGATGGTGGCGCTCGGCTGGGTGCGGCACAGCCGCCGCGTCTTCCTGGCCGAGGCCGAGCGGCGGGCGGCGGGCGACGAGCGGCTGCGCATCGCCCGGGAGCTGCACGACGTCACGGGGCACCACATCTCGCTGATCAACGTGCAGGCGGGCACCGCGCTGCACCGCTTCCACCGCGACCCGGCGCAGGCCGAGGCGGCGCTGGCGGCGATCAAGGAGACGAGCCGGGAGGCGCTGCGGGAGCTGCGCGCGACGCTCGGCGTGCTGCGGCAGGCCGACGAGGACGCGCCCACCGCGCCCCTCCCCGGCCTGGACCGGATCGGCGAGCTGGTCGAGCCCGCGCGGGCCGCGGGCCTGGACGTCCGCACCCGCGTCGACGGCGCGGACCGCCCGGTGCCCACCGAGGTCGGGCTGGCCGCCTACCGCATCGTCCAGGAGTCCCTCACGAACGTGGTGCGGCACGCGGGCGCCGCGCACGTGACCGTCCGCGTGGAGCGGGGCGCCCGGGAGGTGCTGGTCGAGGTCGCCGACGACGGCCGCGGCGCCGCCCCCGCCGACGCGGACGCCGCGGTCCCCGGCAGCGGCATCCTGGGGATGCGCGAGCGCGCCCGCGCGCTCGGCGGCGACCTCACCGCGGGCCCGGGGCCGGACGGCGGCCACCTGGTCCGCGCCCGCCTCCCGTACCGGAACGGAGACGAACGATGATCAAGGTCCTGCTGGCGGACGACCAGCGGCTGGTGCGGGCCGGGTTCGGCTCCATCCTCGACGACGAGGAGGACATCACCGTCGTCGGCGAGGCCGCCGACGGGGAGCGGGCCCTCGCCGCGTGCCGCGAGCTGCGCCCGGACGTGGTCCTGATGGACATCCGGATGCCGGGCATGGACGGCCTCGAGGCGGCCCGGCGGATCGCGCGGGACCGGCGGCTGGACGACGTCCGCGTCGTCATCCTCACCACCTTCGACCTCGACGAGTACGTGTACGGGGCGCTGCGCGCGGGCGCCGCCGGGTTCCTGCTCAAGGACACCGAGCCCGAGGAGCTGATCCACGCCGTCCGGGTCGCGGCGCGCGGCGACGCGCTGATCACCCCGTCGGTCACCCGGCGGCTGATCGCGGAGTTCGCCGGGCGGGTCACCGCGCCCGCGCCCGGCCCGCGGCTGAACGCGCTCACCGACCGGGAGCGCGAGGTGATGCTGCTGGTCGCGGCCGGGCTGAGCAACGACGAGATCGCCGCGAAGCTCGTGCTGAGCCCCGCGACGGCCAAGACGCACGTCAGCCGGATCATGTCGAAGCTGGACGTGCGGGACCGGTCGCAGCTCGTCGTCATGGCCTACGAGTCGGCGATGGTCAGCCCCCGCTGGATGAGCGGGCAGCAACCGGGGCGGTAGCCGCGGCGGGCCCCGCGCAACCGGGGCGGTAGCGCCGATGCCGTCCGCAGGCCGATGCCGCGGGGGACTCCGCGCCTCCACCGTGGGGGCATGACATCGACTGCGAGCAAGAAGGCCGGCGCCGCGCTCGTCGGCTTCCTCGTCGGCGGGGCGGTCGGCTTCGTCCTGACCGAGACCATCGCCATCTTCTTCCACTTCGTGCTGGACACCACCCTCGACGTCGAGGGCGACGCCGCCCTGCTCGCCCTGTTCGCCGGTCTGCCGCTCGCCGGCGCCGTCGCGGGCGCGGTCGTCGGCGCCCGGGTCGCGGGCCGCGGCGGGGCGGGGCGGTGAGCCGGATGAGCGCGAACACCGCCGAATCGGCCCGCGCGGGGTCGCAGGACGCGCGTCCGGGCGTCTTCGGGCGGCTGGCGTCCTGGTCGCAGCGGCACCGCTGGACGGCCCTGCTGCTCTGGGTCGTGGTCGTCGCCGGGATCACCGCCGGCTCGCAGGCCGCGGGCAGCGCCTACCACAACGACTTCTCGCTCCCGGGGACGGATTCGCAGGCCGCGTCGGACCTGATGGAGCGGCACGGGTCCGTGCAGGCGGGCGCGACCGTCCAGATCGTCATGCAGGACGCCGCGGGACTGCGCGGCGACCGGGCGGTCGTCGAGCCGATGCTCGACGAGGTCCGGCAACTGCCGGGCGTCGCCGAGGTCGGCGGCCCGTTCGACCCGCGCGGCGGCGGCGGGGGCCTCAGCGAGGACGGGACGATCGGGTACGCGGCCGTCACCCTCGACGGGTCGGCCGAGGACGTCCCGAAGGAGCACGTCACCGAGATCATGGAGACGGCGCAGGGCGCCGCGGGCGACGGGCTGCGGATCGAGCTCGGCGGCGACCCGGTGCGGGGTGCCGAGGAGGGCGGGGGCGGCGCCGCCGAGGGCGCCGGGATGCTCGCCGCCCTGGTGATCCTCGTGTTCCTGTTCGGCTCCCTCGTCGCGGCGGCGCTGCCGCTGGCCACGGCGCTGTTCGCGGTCGGCGGCGCGGTCGGGCTGATCGCGCTGGCCTCGCACGTGTTCACCGTCGCCGACTTCACCCCGCCGATCATGATGCTGATCGGGCTCGGCGTCGGCGTCGACTACGCGCTGCTGATCTTCTACCGGTTCCGGCACGAGCTGATCCGCGGCGCCGACCCCGCCGCCGCGACCCGCACCGCCCTCGACGCCGCCGGGCGCACCGTCTTCTTCGCCGGCTGCACCGTGATCATCGCGCTGCTCGGCCTGATCGTGCTCGGCCTCGGCGCCCTGCAGGGCGTGGCGCTCGCCGTCGCGCTGACCGTCCTGATGACGATGGCGGCCGCGCTGACGATGCTGCCCGCGCTGCTCGCCGTGTTCGGCGGCCGCATCCGGCGGCACGTCCGCAAGCGGGCGCACAAGGTGCGGGACGAGCGGTGGCGGCGGCTCGGCGCGGCGGTGCAGCGCCGCCCGTGGCCCGCGCTGCTGATCCCGGTCGTCCTGCTGCTGGGGCTGTCGGCGCCCGCGCTCGACCTGCGGCTCGGCTTCGCCGACGCGGGCAACGGCGCCGCCTCGAGCACCAGCCGCCAGGCGTACGGCCTGCTCGCCGAGGGCTTCGGGCCGGGCTTCAACGGGCCGCTGATCGTGGTCACCGAGGGCTCGCCCGCGGACCTGAGCGAGACGCTGCGCGACGCCCCCGGCATCGCCTCGGCGAGCCCGGCGTTCCCCTCGGCCGACGGCGGGGCGCACACCGTGATCGCCTACCCGGAGACGTCCCCGCAGGACGAGCGGACGGCCGACCTGGTCCACGACCTCCGCGACGGCGTCCTGCCGTCCCTGGCGGACCGCACCGGCGCCGAGTACCTCGTCGGCGGCCCGACGGCCGCCGCGCAGGACTTCGCCGACTCCGTCGCCGACCGGATGCCGCTGTTCGTCGCCGTCGTCGTCGGGCTGTCGGCGCTGCTGCTCATGGTGGTGTTCCGGTCGCTGCTGATCCCGCTCAAGGCGGCGGCGCTGAACCTGCTGTCGATCGCCGCCGCGCTCGGCGCGATCGCCCTCGTCTTCCAGGACGGCCGGTTCGGCGTCCCGCCGGGCCCGATCGAGTCCTTCATCCCGGTGATGATCTTCGCGATCGTGTTCGGGCTGTCGATGGACTACGAGGTGTTCCTCGTGTCCCGCATGCACGAGGAGTGGGAGCGCACCCGCGACTCGGCGCACGCGGTCCGCGAGGGCCTCGCCGCCACGGGCAAGGTCATCACGGCCGCCGGCGCCATCATGATCGTCGTGTTCGGCGCGTTCATCCTCAGCCCCGACCGGATGCTCCAGCAGTTCGGCCTCGGCCTCGCCGTCGCCGTCCTGCTCGACGCGGTCGTGATCCGCTGCCTGATCGTCCCGGCGGTCATGCGCCTGCTGGGCGACCGCGCCTGGTGGCTCCCCGCTCCCCTCGCCCGCGTCCTGCCCAGGGTCGCGCTGGAGCGCCCGGAGCACTGACCGTCCCGTTCCCCCCGTGCGGGCGCTCGCGACCACCGCGAGCGTCCGCGCGGGTCAGGCCGGCCGCACGCCGGTCGCGGCGAGGAACCCGGTCATGACCTCGACGAGCCGTTCGGGCTGGTCTTCCGGAACGAGCGTGGACGAGTCGGCCATCTCGACCAGCCGGCCCCGCGGGTACAGCTCGGCCAGCCGCGGGCCGTGCTCCCGCGGCATCAGCTTGTCGTGGGCGGCCCAGACGACCAGGACCGGACGGTCGAAGTCGCGCAGCCGCTCACTGTAGGCCAGGAGGGTCTTGCGGTCGGGCGCTCCCGTCGCGAACTTGACGAAGTCCCGGCGGACGGCCTTGTCGCGGACGGCCGGGGCGACCCACTCGTCCATGAGTTCCCTGGGGAGGCCGCGGCGGCTCATCGCCCCGTAGCCGCCGCGGGTGCGGCTGCTCAGCACCATCATCCGCAGGGCCAGCCGGGCACCGCCGGGGACCTTCAGGAGCGGGACCATCGCCTTGGCCGCCCCGGGCGGGAAGTTGTCGAACGCCTCGCAGGCGACCAGGACCATCCGTCCGATCCGCTGGGCGCGCCCCTCGGAGACCAGGAACTGGCCGCCGCCCCAGTCGTTGAGCACCAGGGTGACGTCGTCCAGGCCGAGCCGGTCGATGAACTCGCCCAGCAGCAGCGCCATGCCGGTCTGCGACAGGTCCGCGTCGGGGTTCATGGGGCTGCGGTGCGCGCCCATCGGCAGGGTGGGCAGCACGCACCGGTACCCCGGCAGCAGCGGCACCACCTTGCGCCACTGCTTCCCGTTCATCGGCAGGCCGTGCCCGAACACCAGCACCGGACCGTCCCCGCCGGTGTCCTGGTAGTCGATCGGGCCGGCGGAGAGTTCGAGCCGCGGCATCGCCGCCCCCTCTAGATAGATCGTTCTAATGTAGGCTAGCCCGGGGTCGCCGACCGGGCAATGTCCCCCGCGGCGGAAGGGACGCGACGATGGCCGAGCAGCCGGACACCCGGCGCAGGATCCGGGAGGCGGCCGGGACCCTGTTCCGCCGGAACGGGTACCCGGGCACCGGCCTCAAGGCCATCGCGGCCGCCTCGCAGGCCCCGTTCGGGTCGATCTACCACTTCTTCCCCGGCGGGAAGCGGCAACTGGCGGAGGAGACGATCCGCACATCGGGACCCGAGTACATGCGGATGGTCCTGGCCCTGCTGGAGAGCGCGGACGACCCGGTCGAAGCCGTCGAGCACGCCTTCGATGTCGCCGCGGTGCAGCTGTCCGCGACCGGCTACGCCGACGCGTGCCCGATCGCCACGATCGCCCTGGAGGTCGCGAGCACCGACGAGGTGCTGCGGGCGGCCACGGCCGAGGTGTTCGACGCGTGGATCGCCTCCGGCACCGAGTGGTTCGCCCGCCACGTGCCCGACCGGGCCCGCGCCCGCGAACTGGCGTACTCGATGATCATGATCTTGGAGGGCGCGTTCGTCCTCGCCCGCGCCGCCCGCGCCCCCGAGCCCGTCCGCACGGCCGGACGGACGATGGCCGACCTGACCCGCCGGGCCCTCGTCCGGGCGCACGGGCCGACCGCCCCCTGAGCGCACGGGCCGGGCACGGCGGCGGCCCGCTCACCGGCCCGCCGGACGCCGCCGCCGGCCGTCCGGCCCTCTCCCCCTTCGCCGGGCGCGACCGGGCCACCCTTGCGGGTTTTCGGCGCGCAAGCGGCTCTTACCGGGGATCCCGGGCATCGCTAGGTTCGGCGGCATGACCGTTCTCGCCCAGCTCAGCGATCTGCACCTCGACGGCGGGGGGCACCGCCTGGAACGTGCGCGGCGGGTGATGGAGCACCTGAACGCGATGCCGCTCGACGCCGTCCTCGTCACCGGCGACATCGCCGACCACGGCGATCCGGCCGAGTACGCGCAGGCGCGTAAGGTGCTGAGGTCGCCGCACCCGGTGCTGATGTGCCCCGGGAACCACGACGTGCGGGAGACCTACCGGGAGGCGCTGCTCGGCGAGGAGCCGGCCGGCGGGCCGATCAACCGGGTCGGGCGCGCCGGGGGCGTCCTGGTCGCGATGTGCGACTCGACCGTCCCCGGGAAGCACCACGGCCGGCTGGACGCGGCGACGCTCGCGTGGCTCGAGCGGGTGCTCGGCGGGGAGACCGGGCCGGCGGTCGTGTGCATGCACCACCCGCCCGCCCCGCTGGGGATCCCGTACGTGGACGAGATCCGGTCGTCCGGCGAGGACGGGCTCGCCGAACTGCTGGCGCGGCATCCGCGGGTCGTGGCCGTCCTGACCGGGCACGCGCACACCGCGGCGGCGACGGCGTTCGCCGGGCGCCCCCTCGCGGTGGCGCCCGGCGTCGCGTCCACGCTGCGGCTGCCCGCCGAGCGCGCCGAGGTGATCGACCCCGCCGCGCCGCCGGGCGCGGCCCTGCACGTCCTCGACGGCGGGCGCCTCACCACCCACTTCCGGACGTTCTAGCGCCGCGTCGTCCAGTTGCGGGTGATCTCGTCGGCGGCGTCGCGGACGAGGACGCGGTAGCGGTCGACGGCCTCGGGGGTGAAGCGGTGGCGGGGGCCGCAGACGCTGATCGCGCCGTGCACCTCGCCGTCCGGGCCGAACAGCGGCGCCGCGACCGAGCCGGCGTCGGCCTGGCGTTCCCCGAGGGAGACCGCGACGCCCTCGCGGGCGGCCTCGGCGAGGCGGTCGCGCAGGACCGCCCCGTCGGTGACCGTGCGGTCGGTGAGGGCGGCGAGGGGGCGGCCGAGGATCGCCTCGCGCCGCTCCTCGGGCAGGAACGCCAGGATCACCCGGCTCGACGACCCCGCGTGCAGCGGGAACCGGCGCCCGACCTCGACCGTCATCTTGACCTCGTACGGGCTCTCGAACTGGTCGAGGTAGACCCGCTCGTCGCCGACGAGCCCCGACAGCGTCGTCGTCTCGCCCGTCTCGTCCCGCAGCCTGCGCAGCGCGGGCGCCGCGGCGTTGCGGATGTTGAAGCGGCGGAGCGCGCTCACGCCCAGCGCGACGGCGGCGGGGCCGAGCCGGTACCGGGCGGTGCCCGGGTCGGTCTCCAGCATCTCCCGCGACAGCAGCGACTGCAGGATGCGGTGCACCACGGCCTTGGAGATGCCGAGCTCCCGGCTGATCGCGCTGACGCCGAGGTACTCGGGCCCGCCGGCGAACAGCAGCAGGACGTCGGCGACGCGCCCCGCCACCTCGGTGCCGCCGGCGGGCGGTGCGGCGGTCTGGTTGGTCACGCGAAGATCCTAGGGAACCTCATCGGCCGCGCGGGACGTACCGGCCGACGGGGTCGCCGACGACCTTTCCGCCCGTGTAGACGCGGTTGCCGCGGACGAACGTGTCGGTGACCTTCGCCGACATCGCGAAGCCCTCGAACGGCGTGTACTCCTGGGTGGACTCGGAGTCGGCGGCGCGGACCGTCCAGGACGCGTCGGGGTCGACGAGGACGATGTCGGCGTCGAAGCCCTCCGCGATCGCGCCCTTGCCGACCAGGCCGTACCGGCGGGCCGGGTTCCACGAGGTGAGACGCGCGACCTGCTGGAGGGACAGGCCCCGCTTGGTGCCCTCGCCGACGAGGCCGGGCAGCAGGTACTCGGCGCCGCCGAAGCCGGACTTGGCGAGGAAGATGTCGTCGCGGTCGGCGCCGAACTTCATCTCGTCGCGGCAGCAGGCGTGGTCGCTGACCACCCAGTCGACCTCGCCCGCCAGGACGTGCCGCCAGAGGGCCTCGACGTCGTCGCGGTCGCGCAGCGGCGGGTTGACCTTGCCGCCGAGGCCGTGCGCGGTGTCGACGTCGGCGAGCAGGTGCCCGATGGTGACCTCGCGGCGGAAGTCGACGTGCGGGAAGGCGGCCTTCATGGTGAGGGCGGCCGACAGCGCCTTCTCCGACGACAGGTGCAGCAGGTTGATGTTCGGCAGGCCCGTCTCGTGCGCGAGGTAGGACGCGATCGTGACCGCGAGGCCCTCGGAGTGCGGCGGGCGGGACGCGCTGTAGGCGCGCAGGCCGGTGAGGGAGCCGTCCTGCTCGACGAGCTTGGTGTACGCCGTCATGATCTCGGCGGTCTCGCAGTGCAGCGAGAGGGAGATGTGGTCGGCGTAGTCGGACAGCTCCTCGCGGGCCTTCTGGATCCCGCGCATGACGAACTCGAAGTGCGCGATGTCGTAGCGCTCGTCCGGCGGCGTCATCAGGAAGTCGCTCTGGCCGGTGGAGCGGCCGTGCAGCCCGTGGCTGCCGTAGAACATGAAGATCTTGAAGGAGGTGACGCCGTGCTCCTCGACGAGGTAGGGGATCTCGTCGATGTGCTGCGCCATCATCGGCGCCAGGTGGAACGCGTAGTCGACGTAGGCGTTGCCCTGCGAGGCCGCCAGCACCTCGGGGAAGAACTCGCGGTAGGGGCCGCCCTTGTTCAGGTAGTACTGGCCGGTCCGCATGTAGGTCAGCGACGTGGTGACGCCGCCCTGCGCGCTCGCGCGGCTCTCGGTGCGGGTGTCGGTGGCCAGCTCGTTGTAGATGCCCCAGTGCTGGTGGGCGTCCACCACGCCGGGGAACGCCAGCAGGCCGCCGCCGTCGACCACGGTCGCGGCGTCGTCGTCCGGCAGGTCCGGGGCGAGGCGGACGATCTTGCCGTCGTTGACGGCGATGTCCAGAGCCTCGGGCTCGGTGCCGTCGGCGGCGTCGGGACGGACCACCCGCACGTTCTTGATCAGCAGTTCGGTCGTGGCCATCTCATTCTCCTTCGGTGTGCGGGGTGGGAGCGGTGCGCCCGCGCGCGGCGGCGCCGGCCGCCAGGTACGCGAGCCCGAACGCGGGCAGCAGGCCGTTGCCGGGCAGGTAGCCGGCGGCGCCGTGCCCGGAGATCCCGGCCGCCGCGCCGCCCGACGCGTACAGGCCCGGGACGGGGGTGCCGTCCGGACGGACGACGGCCGCGTCCTCGTTCACGATGAGGCCGCCCTGGGTGTGGAACAGGGCCGGGACGACGCGGACGGCGGCGTACGGGGGTTCGAGCGGGCGCTCCCAGTTCGTGCGCCCGTGCGCGTCGGGGGTCTCGCCGCGCGCGACGGCGGCCGTGCGGGCGATCTCGTCGGCGAGGGCGTCCGCGGGGAGGCCCGCGGCTTCGGCGAGCCCCGCCGCGTCGTCGGCCCACACCAGCACGCCCGACTCGACGGTGTCGCGGAAGTCCTGGAACGCGCTGCACTGGTCGTGGACGGTCTTGTCGAGGACGATCCAGCCGGTGGCGCCCGGCCGGGCGGCGAGTTCGGCGGCGTACTCGGAGTAGCCGCGGGTCTCGTTGCCGAACCGGCGCCCGCCGGCGTCCACGATGAACCCGCCGTGGATGATCGTCGCCCAGCCGACGAGGGTGCCCGCGCCGGGCGCGACGGCCCCGTGGCCCTGGTAGGCGTCCAGGTAGCCGGTGGCCGCGCCGAGGCCGCCGCCGATCCGCAACGCGTCCCCGCGCGAGTGCTCGCCGCCGTGGTAGAGGGCGCCCGCGATCTCCGGGAGGTGCTCGGCCACGAGGTCGCGGTCGGCGCCGAACCCGTTGGTCGCGAGCAGCACCGCACGGGTCGGGATCTCCTCGCGCGTCCCGTCCGGGTACTGGACGACCGCCGCGCGGACGGCGCCGTCCGGGCCGGTCGCGACGTCGGCGAGGCGGGCCGGGACGAGCAGGTCGATGCCCGGGTGCGCGCGGACGCGGCGGGCCAGGTGGTCGATCACGGTGGAGCCGTGCCGTCCGGGGACGGAGTGGCAGCGCGGGACCGCGTGGCCCGGGTAGTTGAAGTCGGTGACCAGCGACAGCGGCAGCTCCACCGAGTCGGCGAGCCACTCGACGAGCGGCGCGCTGACGTCGGCGAGGGTGCGGGCGAGCCGCGCGTCGGCCGTCCCGCCGGTTTTGGCGTCGATGTCGGCGACGAACCGGTCCGGGGAGTCGTCGATGCCCGCGTCCCGCTGCCAGCGCGAGCCGGCGCCGGGGAACATCGCGGTCGACATCGAGGTGTTGTTGCCGCGCCGGAAGTGCTCGTCGGCCTCGACCACGAGCACGTCGAGGCCGAGTTCGGCGGCGCGCAGGGCTCCGGCGAGGCCGCCGCCGGCACCCGCGACGACGAGGTCGGGTCCGTCGCTCATGCGTCCTTCTTTCCGGTGACCGCCGCGTCCGCCTCGGCGCGGGCGACGAGGAGCCGCAGCGCGAGGGCCGTCGGGTCGACGACGGCGGCGGCCAGGGCCGCGTCCTCGACGTCCACGGCCGAGCAGCCGTTGATCACCGCGGTCGCCCCGGCCTCCGCCAGGACGGCGACGGCGTCGCCGAGCGCGGCGTTCCACGCGGCCGTGTCGGCGATCGCGTCGAACGGCAGCGCGAGGATCGCGATCCCGGCGAGGTTCCCGGCGAGGCCGTAGGCCCGCAGGCGCCGGTCCAGCTCCGCGGCGATCGCCTCGTTCCGCACCACCGCACCGAACCGGACGTTCAGCGCAGAGAGGTGCATACTACTCAGCTTGAGCAGGCCGTTCACCGGCACGCCGCCGCCCGGGGCCGCCGCGCCGTCCGGGACGGCCGGGTCGAGCACGCAGTCGGGGAAGGCGAGGTCGAAGCCGTCCCCCGCCTCGGCGAGGGCGGCCGCCACCGCGCTCTCGGACGCCCGCACGGCCGCCTCGTCCTCCAGCGACGGGGGCGCGGCGGGGCCGACGTCGCGCAGCTCGACCGTCAGGCCGGGCGGGGCCAGCCGGTCGTAGCGGGCCTGCCGCCGCCGGACCTCGTCCGGCGGCAGATGGATCGGCGTCACCGCGAGGGCGCGCATCCGCTCATCTCCTCACTTCACTTCTCGGTGCCGTCGGGCGCGCCGGCGAGCCCGCGCAGGGGCGCGCCGACGCGCGGCAGGGCGGGCAGGTCGCGGGCGAACCCGGCGGCCCGGTCGATCAGCGCGGACCCGCCGGGCAGCCACCGGTGCAGCAGCCGCACGACGTCGCGCTCGTCCAGGGGGCGGTGGTCGGCGTCCCCGACGGGGTTCGGCGCCTCGCGGACGATCCGCGTGCCGTCGTCCAGCTCGACGGTGACGCGGGCGGGGCGCTCGTCGGGGAGGCGCGCGGTCAGATCGTCGGCGGCCACCACCCGGACGCGGCGGGCGAGCCCGCGCAGCGCCGGGTCGGCGAGCCGGTCCGGGCCGGACGCGCCGGGGCCGACCTCGCCGTCGAGCAGCGCGGCGGCGACGGCGAACGGGGTGGAGAACATCGCCGACAGCCGGTTGTCCCACTCGGCGGACGCGAGGCCCGCGCCGAGCGCGTGCGTCTCCACCAGGACCGCCGCGACGCGGGACGGGTCGAGGTCGCCGCGCAGGTCGAGGGCGGCGTCGGCGGCCGGATGGGTGAACGAGCAGGACGCGTGCCGCTTGAAGTAGCCGCGGGTCACGTCCCAGCGCTCGCCGAGCCCGCCGGTCAGTTCGCCGGGGTCGAGCTCGCCGAGCAGGTCGCCGAGCGTCAGGGCGGCCGTGCCGGTGTTGCGGGCGATCCCGGCCGCCGCCATGCGGGCCGCCGCGAGGCCCGCAACGTTCGACGCGCCCATCCACGCGTTCCGCACCGGGTTCCCGTCGGTCGCGGACGCGAAGTGCCCGGCGATCGGCATGCCCGCGCCCGCGTCGATCGCGGCCGCCGCCGCGCCCGCGTCCAGGCCGAGCAGCCGCGCGCAGCCGGCGGCGGCGCCCGCCACGCCCCAGTTGCCGTGCGGGTGGGCGCCCGCGCGGAGCCGGGCGGCGCGGCCGAACCGGGCGGCGACCTCGTAGGCCGCCAGCAGCGCGGCGGCCGTGTCGGCGCCGGACGCGTCCCGTTCGGCGGCCAGCGCCAGGACGGCCGGGAAGCCGTGCGCCGCCGGATGCCCCTTGGCGTACTTGTTGCCCTCGTCCAGTTCGAGCGCGACCAGCGCGTTCGCGTTCAGCCAGGCGGCGGCGTCCACGGTCGCCGACCGGCCGCCGCCGATCAGCGGGGCGGGCCCGTCGGGGGCGTTCCAGGCGGCGCGCAGCGCCCGCTGCTCGTCCAGCGCGGCGCCCAGCGCGGTGACGCCCAGCGTGTCGAGCAGGACGAGCGACAGCCGCGCCGCGACCGGCGCCGGGACGTCCGCGACGTCGAGCCCGGCGACCCACTCCCCCAGCCGCGCGGTGCCCTCCCGCGCGCGGGCCTTGGTGTCCGTGCCCTGACCGGTGTTCACGTCCGTCACAGCCCCAGGTACGCCTTCCGGACCTCGGCCGAGCCGGCCAGCTCGGCGCCGGTGCCGTGCAGGACGGTGGCGCCGCTCTCCATCACGTACGCGCGGTCGGCGATGCCGAGCGCCTGCTTGGCGTTCTGCTCCACCAGCAGGACCGCGACGCCGGTGTCGCGGATGCGCTTGACCGCGTCGAGCATCGTCCACGTCAGCTTCGGCGACAGGCCCGTGGACGGCTCGTCCAGCATGAGCAGCCGGGGGCGGGCCATCAGCGCGCGGGCGATCGCGAGCATCTGCTGCTGGCCGCCGCTGAAGGTCTGCGCGACCTGGTGGCGCCGCTCGGCCAGGACGGGGAAGAGGTCGAACACCTCGCGCATGGACTCCTCGCACTCCTCGGAGGTGCGGGTCCAGGCGCCCATGCGGAGGTTCTCCTCGACCGTGAGGGTGCCGAACAGGGCGCGGTCCTCGGGGACGTGCACGAGTCCGTCCCGGACGAGCTCGTCGGGGCGGCGCCCGAGGGTCGACTTCCCGTCGAACGTGATCGTCCCGGAGCCGGGGCGGAGCTGCCCGCAGACGGCGCGCAGGGTGGTGGTCTTGCCCGCGCCGTTCGCGCCGACGAGCGCGACGATCTCGCCCTCGTCCAGGCGCAGGTCGACGTCGTGCAGGATCTGCATGCGGCCGTAGCCGCAGCAGACCCGCTCAAGCTTCAGCATCGCCGGGCTCCTCTCCGAGGTACGCCTCGATCACGCGGGGGTCGGAGGTGACCTCCTCGGCCGACCCGGTGGCGAGCACCGTGCCCTGGTCGAGGACGAGGACGCGGTCCGACAGCCGCATCACCGCGGCCATGATGTGCTCGATGAACAGCAGGGTCGTGCCGTCCTTCTCGCGCAGGTCCGCCAGGAGGTCCAGGACGGGTTCGCGTTCGGACGGGACGAGCCCCGCGAGCACCTCGTCCAGGAGCAGCACGCGCGGCCTCATCGCGAGGGCGCGGGCGAGTTCGAGGCGCTTGAGCCCGGCCGTGGGCAGCTCGGTCGCGGGCCGGTGCGCCCAGTCGCCGAGGCCGACCCGCTCGGCGATCTCCATGGACGCGTCGCGGAGCCGGCGGGCGGACAGGCGCCGGTGCTGGGCGGCGAGGGCGACGTTCTCCTGCACGGTCATGCTCGCGAACGGCCGCATGAGCTGGAACGTCCGGACCATGCCGGCGCGGGCGATGCGGTGCGGCTTCGCGCCGGTGATGTCCGCGCCGCTCAGCTTGACGCTGCCGGTGTCGGGCGCGAGGGCGCCGCACACGACGTTGAACAGGGTGGTCTTGCCGGCGCCGTTGGGGCCGATGATGCCGAGGATCTCGCCCTGCTCCACGCGGAAGTCCACGTCGGAGAGGGCCCGCAGGCCCCGGAAGTCCTTGCCGACGCCGGTCGCCTCGAGAATGGTCATCGTCTCCTCCTCGCCGAGATCTTCGAGGTCAGCGTGCCGACGATGCCCTTGGGCAGCACCCGGACGATCACGATCAGCAGGACCGCGTACAGCGCGACGTCGAGGCCGCTGCGGCCCTGCAGGAAGCTCAGGAACTCCGGCGGGGTGCGCAGCAGCGTCGCGGTGACGTCGGACAGGGAGCCGACGATGACCGCGCCGACGACCGGGCCCCAGATCGTCCCGATCCCGCCGATCACGACGGTGGCGATCGCCTGGACCGACACCGACGAGCCGAACGCCAGCTCGGGGTTCACGAACAGGTAGTACTGCGTGTAGAACGCCCCGGCGACCGCGGTGATCGCGGCGGACAGCGCCACGGTGATCAGCTTGTAGCGCATGACGGGGGTGCCGAGGGACGCGGCCGCCAGTTCGTCGTCGCGGATCGCGGTGACGTACCGCCCGGTCCGCGAGTGCAGGAACAGGATGCTGACCAGCGCGGCGACGCCGGCGAGGGCGAGCGCGACCCAGAAGTAGGCGGGCGAGTCCGCGGGGAACTGGATCTTCCACAGCGAGGAGCCGTCGATCAGCGGGATCGAGAACCCGACGGCCTTGTTGGTGAACTCGCTGGTGGTGACGATGAGCCGCAGCATCTCGGCGAACGCGAACGTCGCCAGCGCGAAGTAGGCGCCCTGCAGCTTGTACCGGAACGCGAAGTAGCCGATGACCACCGCGGCGGTCGCGGCGACGGCCATTCCCGCGAGCATCCCGATCCAGGGCGAGACGCCGTGGTTCACCAGCAGGTAGGCGCTGGTGTAGGCGCCGAGGCCGAAGAACGCGGCGTGCCCGAAGCTGAACATGCCGCCGAAGCCGCTCATGGTGTTCCAGCCGATCGCCATGATCGCGAAGATCAGGATGCGGACGGCGACGGCGCCCTGCGCGGACGGCAGCAGCAGCGGCAGCGGGATCGCGGCGAGCAGCAGCACCCCGAGCACGGCGAGCTGCCGGTACTGCGGCCGCAGCGGCGGCGCCTTGGCGGAGCGGGCGGCGGCCGCGTCCCGCCCCCCGGTGATGGTGATGCCGGTCATGCGCGCCTCCCGAACAGACCCTGGGGCCGCAGGAACAGCACGACCAGGAAGACGGCGAACACGCCGAGCAGCGAGCTCTGGCCGTCCATGTAGATCGTGGTGAGCTGCTCGACGAGCCCGATGAGCAGGCCGCCGACGAGCGCGCCCGCGACGTTGCCCATGCCGCCGAGCACCACCACGACGAACGCGGTGATGTTGAACTGCTCGCCGAGCGTGGGCGTCACGGTGACGAGCGGCGCGGCCAGGACGGCGGCGGCGCCGGCGCAGGCCGTCCCGATCGCGAACGTGAGGGTGTGGATGCGCCGGACGTTCAGCCCGACGAGCTCCGCGCCCTGCCCGTTCGCGGCGACCGCGCGGATCGCCGTCCCGAACCGGGTGCGGCGCAGCAGCCAGAACAGCAGCCCGCCGATGAGCAGCGCCCCGAGGAACGCGTACAGCCGGCCCCCGGCGACGACCGCGCCGAAGAGGGAGAACTGGAAGTCGCCGGGCAGCGAGACGTTCTTGGGCTCGGCGCCGAAGAACATCAGCAGGCCGTTCTCCAGCAGCAGCGAGAGCCCGAGGGTGATCAGCAGCTGGTTCTCCAGCGACGCGCCGCCCGTCCCGGACAGCAGGCCGCGGTGGACCGCGGCGCCGATGAGGAAGAGCGCCGGCACCGCCACCAGCAGCGTGAGGTAGGGGTGGAGCCCGGTGCCCTGGACGACGCCGAACGCGATGAACATCGCGATGGCCAGCAGGGCGCCGTGCGCGAAGTTGACGATGTCCAGCACGCCGAAGATCAGCGTGAGGCCCATCGCGATGAGCCCGTACAGCCCGCCCATCAGCAGGCCGGTGACGACCGACTGCCAGACGACCAGGCCGCTGCCGGACTTGAGCAGCGCGATCGCGATCGCGACCGCCGCCAGTCCGCCGACGACGCCGGCGCGCCGCAGCAGGGCGCCGGTCCCGTCGGAGCGGGCGAGGCGCCGGAGCGCCGATGCCGATTCGGGGGTTGCGGGGTTCAGGGCGGGTGCCGCCCCGCCGTTCTTGATGTCGCTCATGACCGCCACGTCACCGAGTAGTTGGGCTCGGCCTCGGCCTTCTCCTGCGGATAGACCTGCACGACCTTGCCGTTCTGCACCTGCATGAGAACCGGGAGGGCGTTCTCGTTGTCTCCGTTGGGGGCGAAGGAGATCGGGCCGGACCCGACCGTGAGGGGCTCGACCTCAGAGGCCGCGATGGCGTCGCGGACCTTCTCCGGGTCGGTTCCGCCCGCGCGCTCGACGCCCGCCGCGATCACCTGGACCGCGTCGTAGGCGAGGACCGCGCCCGTGCGCATGGGGGCGCCGTAGCGCCGCTCGTACTCGGCGCGCAGCTTCCGCGTCTCCCGGTCCTGCGCGTCGAAGTGGTAGTTGGTGCTGAAGTACCGCTCGCCGAGGGCGCCGACGTCGGTGACGAACTTGGGCTGGTCGAACGCGCCGTTCGAGACGCCCCAGACGGCGTTCAGGTCCGGCTTGACCGCGTTGATCGCCTTCGCGGCGAGCAGCCCGTCGCGGTAGTAGCCGGCGACCGCCAGCACGTCCGCGCCGGACGCCTTGACCTGCGTGACCTGCGCGGTGAGGTCGGAGACGGTCGCCGCGTCGTAGCTGATGACCGGGTCGACCTCGATCCCGAGGCCCTCGGCCGCGGCGGCGAACGCCTCGGCGGCGCCGCTGCCGAAGTCGCTCTGCTCGTGCAGGAACGCGACCTTCTTCACCGGCTCGCCGGCCTGCTCCGAGACCTCCTTGAGGTACTTCGCGGCGGCCACCGAGATGACCTCGCTGCCGGGCTGCACGCGGAACGAGTGGTCGTAGCCGTGCGCGAAGATCTCGTCGGACGCGGTGACGTCCATGACGAACGGGACCTCGTTGCGCTCGGCGACGACCGCGACGTTCGTGCTGACGGCGCTCTGGTAGGTGCCGACGAGCCCGACGGCGCCCTCGGAGATCACCCGCTGGGCCTCGCTCTGGCCGACCTCGGCCTTGCCCTGGGTGTCCCCGGTGACCAGTTCGACATTGCGGCCGCCGAGGGACTTGATCCCCCCGTTCGCGTTGATCGCCTCCACCGCCATCCGGGCGCCGCGCCGCATCTGCTGGCCGTCGACCGCGTAGGCGCCGCTGACCGGATGCAGCGCACCGATCTTGACGGGTCCCCGGTCGCGTCCGGCCGCCGCTCCGGCGGCGCCGGAAGGCGCCGAGCCGCCGCAGCCCGCGGCGGCCAGCAGGACCGCGCAGGCGCCGAGCCCGGCGACGAGCTTTCGAGCCGACATTCACCTCTCCCGCCCAACGTGTCCGGCGCCGTTCGCCCCCCGCGATCTTTCTTGTTCCGCTTGGAGAAACGCCGGACAACCGATGCGTCATGGTGGCACCCGTCACGCAATCGGGTCAATATCTAGGTGAAACTTGACTGAACTCGATGGCCGGTGCCAACTTGTGAGCATCGGAACCGAGGGTCATCTCGATCGCACATCGACTATCGTTCCTCTAAGCGAAACACACCGGAAACAATCCGACCGAAGGCGGTAGCCCATGACCGACGCCCTGTCCGGAGTCCGCGTGCTCGACGCGGCCACGCTCTTCGCCGGGCCGCTCGCGGCGACGCTGCTCGCCGACTTCGGGGCCGAGGTCGTCAAGATCGAGCACCCGAAGGGCGACCCCGTGCGCAGCCACGGCGCGCAGCGCGACGGCGTCGGGCTGTGGTGGAAGATGCTCGGCCGCAACAAGAAGGCGGTCACGCTCTACCTCGGGTCCCCCGAGGGGCAGGAGCTGTTCCGCCGGCTCGCCGCCGACGCCGACGTGGTGATCGAGAACTTCCGGCCCGGGACGCTGGAGCGGTGGGGCCTGGGCTACGACGAGCTGAAGAAGATCAACCCCGGGCTCGTGCTGGCCCGCGTCACGGGATTCGGGCAGACCGGCCCGTACGCGCGGCGGCCCGGGTTCGGGACGCTCGCCGAGGCGATGAGCGGGTTCGCCGCGATCACCGGTGAGCCGGACGGGCCGCCGACGCTGCCGCCGTTCGGCCTCGCCGACGGAATCGCCGCCCTGACCACAGCGTATGCGGTGATGACGGCGCTTCGGGCGCGCGAGGCCACCGGCGAGGGCCAGGTCGTCGACCTGGCGATCATCGAGCCGATCCTCACCCTGCTCGGTCCGCAGATCATCACCTACGACCAGCTCGGCGAGCTGCAGGCCCGCACCGGCAACCGGTCGCACAACAACGCGCCGCGCAACACCTACCGCACCCGCGACGGCGGCTGGGTCGCGATCTCCACCAGCGCCCAGTCGATCGCCGAGCGGGTGATGCGCCTCGTCGGACGCCCCGAGTTCATCGACGAGCCGTGGTTCGCGTCCGGCGCCGAGCGCGCGAAGCACGCGGACGAGCTGGACGAGGCCGTCGGCTCGTGGATCGCCGAACGCGACCGCGACGAGGTCGTCCGGGCGTTCGAGGAGGCCGAGGCCGCCGTCGCGCCGATCTACACCGCCGCCGACGTGATGACCGACCCGCAGTTCGACGCGCTCGGCACCATCGCGACCGTCCCCGACGACGAGCTCGGCCCGGTGAAGATGCAGAACGTGCTGTTCCGGCTGTCGCGGACGCCCGGCCGCATCGAGTCGGCGGGCCCGCCGCTCGGCGCGCACACCGCCGAGATCCTCGGCCGCTACGGGGTCGGCGAGGCGGAGCTGGACGAGCTGCGCGCGAAGGGCGTCGTCAGGTGACGCCCCGCACGTGGCTGTACGTGCCCGGCGACCGGCCCGACCGCGTCGCCAAGGCCCTCGGCTCCGCCGCCGACACGGTGATCCTCGACCTCGAGGACGCCGTGGCGCCCGCCGCGAAGGCGGACGCGCGCCGCACCGTCGTCGGCGTCCTCGCCGAGGGCCGCCCGGCGTACGTCCGGATCAACGCGCCCGGGACCGCCGACGGCGACGCGGACGTCCGGGCCCTCGCCGCGTCGCCCGGCGCGCTCGCGGGCGTCCGCATCCCCAAGTGCGAGGACCCGGACGGGCTGCGCCGCGTCGCCGACGCCCTCGGGGCGCCCGTCCTGCCCGTCGTCGAGTCGGCCCTCGGCGTCGAGCGGGCGTTCGCGCTCGCCACCGCGCACCCGCTGGTCGCGGGCATCTCGCTCGGCGAGGCCGACCTGTCGGCCGACCTGCGGGCGGGCGGGGACGCGCTCGCGTGGCCGCGCTCCCGGATCGTCGTGGCGGCCCGCGCCGCCGGGCTGCCGAGCCCGCCGCAGAGCGTCTGGACGGCCGTCCGCGACCTGGACGGCCTGGCCGCCGACACCCGCGCCGGGCAGCGCGCCGGATTCTTCGGCCGGTCGGTGATCCACCCCGCGCAGATCCCCGTCGTGCACGAGGCGTGCGCGCCCGACCCGGCGGACGTCGCCTGGGCGCGCGACCTGACCGGCCGCCTCGCCGAGCGCGGCGACGCGCCGGACGCGGACGCCGCGTGGCTCGACGCGGACGGCCGGTTCGTCGACAAGGCCGTCGTGGAACGCGCCTTCGCCATTCTCGAGGCCGCGAAAGCCGCCGCCGGAACAGCCCCCAAGGAAGGAACACGTCCATGAGCTCCCCCGACCCGCTGCTCGCCGCGGTCGCCGGCGGCGTCCGGCTGATCGAGCTGGGCCAGCCGTTCTTCACCGGCATGCCGTGCTCGCCGAACCACCCCGGCTTCCGGATGACGCTGATCCGGCGGCACGGCGACATGATGCGCCCCGACGGCGGCTCCGCCGCCAACGAGATCATCGTGACCGGCGGGCACGTCGGCACCCACATCGACGCGCTGTCGCACGTCAGCCACGACGGCGAGCTGCACGGCGGGATCGACGCGGCGGAGGCGCAGCGCGGCGGCGCCTTCACCAGCCACGGCGCCGAGAACCTGCCCGGCCTGCTGCGCCGCGGCGTGCTGCTGGACGTCGCCGCCGTGCACGGCGTGGACGTCCTGCCGCCCGGCTACGGCGTGACCGCCGAGGACCTCGACCTGGCCGCGAAGCGGGCGGGCGCCGAGCCCGGCGCGGGCGACGTCGCGCTGATCCGCACCGGATGGGCGCGCAACTTCGGCGACACCACCGCCTACCTGGGCAAGGAGACCGGCGTGCCCGGCGCGACGCCCGAGGCGGCCCGCTGGCTCGCCGACCGCCGGATCGTCGCGACCGGCGCCGACACCACCGCCTACGAGCAGATCGCGGCGGGCGCGGGCCACGCCGTCCTGCCCGTCCACCGGGTCCTGCTCGTCGAGTCGGGCATCTTCATCATGGAGCACCTGAACCTGGAGGCCCTGGCCGCCGAGGGACGGCACGAGTTCGTGTTCGTGCTGGCCCCGCTGCGGATCAAGGGCGGCACCGGCTCCCCGGTGCGGCCGCTCGCCGCGGTCTCCGCGGGGACGGCGCCGCGCGGGGAGGAGTCGGCGTGACCACGACGCGGACCGCGGCGACGCCCGTCCAGCGGCTCGCCGCCCTCGCCGACCGCGTGCGGGCCGAGGGCCTGCCCGCCGAACTGCGCGACGACGCCGCCCGCCGGGTGCTGGACGCGCTCGGCAACAGCCTCGCCGCCACCGGGGAGCCCCCGGCCCGCGCCGTCGGGCAGCTCGTCGCCGAGTGGGGCGGCGCGGGCCGCGCCACCGGGATCGGCACCGCCGCCCGGCTGCCCGAGCCGAGCGCCGCGCTGCTCAACGGCACCCTCGCGCACTCCCTCGACTTCGACGACACCCACCTGCCGTCGGTGCTGCACCCGTCGGCGTCCGTCGTGCCCGCCGCGCTCGCCGCCGCCGAGGCGCACGGCGCGTCCGGCGCGCGGCTGCTCGACGCGATCGCCGTCGGCGTCGAGATCACCGTCCGGATCGGCATGGCCGGGTACGACCGGGAGCTCGGCAACTCGGTGTTCTTCGAGCGCGGCCAGCACGCCACGGCCATCTGCGGGGCCGTCGGCGCCGCCGCGTCCGCCGCGATGCTGTCCGGCCTGGACGCCGCCGGGATCGCCGACGCGATGGGCATCGCCGCCAGCATGGGGTCGGGGATCCTGGAGGCCAACCGCACCGGCGGCACCGTCAAGCGGGTGCACTGCGGCTGGGCGGCGCACGCCGCCGTGACCGCCGCCGGGCTCGCCCGCGCCGGCCTCACCGGCCCGCCGACCGTCCTGGAGGGGCGGTTCGGGCTGCTGCAGGCGTTCTGCGGCGACCGGGTCGACCTCGACGCGCTCACCGACCGGCTCGGGGAGCACTGGGAACTGCCGGGGATCTTCTTCAAGCCGTACCCGTGCAACCACTTCACCCACGCGGGCGTCGACGCCGCGCTGGCGCTGCGCGCGCGGGGGCTCGACCCGTCCGACGTCGACGGGATCGAGCTGGGCGCCCCCGCGCCGGTGCTCCGCACGATCGGCGAACCCCACGAGGACAAGATCCGTCCGAAGTCCGGGTACCACGCGGCGTTCTCCGGCCCGTACACGGTCGCGGCGGCGCTGCTCGGCGGCGGCGGGCTCGGCGTCTTCCACGAGGACTTCACCGACGAGGCCGCCGCCGACCCGGCGCGGCTCGCCCTGGCGGCGAAGGTGCGGTGCGTCCCCGACCCGCGCTGCGACGAGATCTTCCCGCACCAGTTCCCCGCGGTGCTGCGCGTCCGCACCCGCGGCGGCGCCGTCCTGGAGGAGCGCGTCGACGCCAACCGCGGCGGCCCCGGCAACCCGCTGTCGGCCGACGAGCTGGCGACGAAGTTTCGGCTGAACGCGTCCCGGGCCGTCCCGGCCGAGCGCGCCGGGCGGATCACCGAGCTCGTCTACGGGCTCGCCCGCCTGGACGACCTCACCCCGCTGACGTCGCTGCTGGCGTGACCGGGCGGACGGCGTCCACGCCGTCCGCCGGGATCCGCGCGGCGGTCCAGCCGGACCGGTCGGCCGCGTAGAACGACGCGCCGTCCGGCCCGGCCGGGCCGTCGGGCACCGGGCGCATCCCGAGCCGCTCCGCGACCCGCACCGACACCGCGCTGTCCGGGTCGATCTCGGCGGCGACGCGGCGCAGCCCCACCACGCCGAACGCGTAGTCGAGCACCGCGCGGGACGCCTCGGCGGCCAGGCCCTCGCCCCACCGCTCCGGCTCCAGGCTGTAGACGATCTCGACGCCGGCGCCCGGCCCGTCCCGGCCGGTCAGCCCCGCGACGCCGATCAGCGGCTCGTCCGCCGGCCGCGCGGGGCGCAGCGTCCACAGCCCGTAGCCGAGCGCGGCGAAGTCCCGCCGGCTCGCCGCGATGATCTCGGTGACCTGCACGGCCGACACCGCCGCGTCGCCGAACAGGTGGCGGCGGACCGGCGGCCGCGTCCAGTGCGCCAGCAGCGGCCGGTGGTCGCGCATGCTGACCGGTCGCAGCGCCAGCCGCTCGGTGCGCAGCAGTTCACGCATGCCCGTCCCCGTCCTGCGGCCACTCCGGCGCGGGCTCCCCCTCCGGCACCCCGACCCGGAACACGCGCAGCTGCATCGCCAGCGCCGTGTAGTACCCGACGAGCGTGACCAGCTCGACCACCGCGGAGCGGCCGAGCGTCGCGACCGCCTCGGCGTACACCGCGTCCGACACGTCCTGCTCGGCGGCGAGCTGCCGCACCGCCTCGTACACCACCCGCTCCCGGACGTCGCCGAGCATCGGCGCGCGCCCCTCGCGCAGGGCGTCGATCTCCTCCTGGTCCAGTCCCGCGCGCAGCCCGATCCGCTCGTGCGCGTACCACTCGAAGTCCGAGCGCAGGTGCGCCGCGACGACCAGCGTCGCGATCTCCCGCTCCCGCTTGGTGAACGCGGTGCGGAACCGCAGCGCGGCGCCGAGGTCCTGCAGGGGGAGGCCGACCGACGGGCTGTACAGCATCGCGTTGAACGGGCCGAGCAGCCGCCCGTCCTCGTCGGTCAAGCGGAACGCGGGCGACCGGCCGGAGCGCGGCCCGCCCGTCACCGCCTCGTACACGGCCCGCTGCTCGTCGGCGAGCGCGCCGGGCGGCAGCAGGGGCAGCCGCGACGCGGACGGCTCGCGGCGCTGGCGGTCGGCGACGTGCTCACCGCTCACGGGGTCGATCACGTACCGCACGGTAGGCGGTCGGCGCGGGCCGCTCAAGACCCGTCCGCAATATGGAACCGTGACGCGGTGCCGACCTGTCGATCACGGCAGGGGCCCGCGCTGGCAGGATGGACGGGTGACCGGCATCTACGACGACCCCTGGGCCTACGAGCTGGCGTGCTCGTTCCGCGACGTCGCCGCGGAGGTCGACGTCCTGCTCGCGTGGTGCGCCCGGCACCGCGCGCCGGGGGCCCCGCCCGTCCGGACCGTCCTGGAGCTCGCCGCCGGGCCCGCCGAGCACGCCCGCGGGTTCGCCCGGCGCGGCCTCGCCGCGACCGCGCTCGACCTGAACGCCGCGATGTGCGGGTACGCGGCGAAGTCGGCCGCGCGGGACGGCGTCGGCCTCGACGTCGTCCGCGCCGACATGACCGCGTTCGACCTGGGCCGCCGGTTCGACCTCGTCGTCACCATGCTCGACTCGACGTCGCACCTGATGACGCTCGACGCGTTCGTCGCGCACCTGCGCCGCGTCGCCGCCCACCTGGCGCCCGGCGGCCTGTACATCGTCGAGATGTCGCACCCCCGGGACCGGCTGGGCGACGACGACCCGAGCGTCGGCACCGCGTGGACGGTCGAGCGCGACGGCGTGCGCGCGTCCGTCCGGTGGGGCGAGCCCGGCGACCGGCTCGACCCCGTCACCCAGATCGCCGACGACCGCGTCACGGTGGCGATCGAGGAGCCGGGCGGCGCCCGCACCGTCCGCGACGTCGTCCCCTACCGGTTCTGGACGGCCGGGGAGCTCGACGCCGCGATCCGCCTCGCGGGCGGCCTCACGGCCGTCGCGCGGTACGGCGACTTCGGGGACGGCGCGGACGCGGTCGCCCTCACCGACCCCGAAGCCTGGCGCATGATCACGATCCTGCGGGCCGGTCAGCCCGCGGGCGCCCAGCCGGGCATCGGGTAGCCGGCGAGCAACTCGCGGATCTCGGCCGCGACCCGCTCGACGACCGCGTCCGCGTCGTCCTTCGCCACGGCCTGCACGACCTCGTCGAGCCACGCCGCGACCTGCGGCATCCGCTCCTCGGTGAGGCCGCGCGTGGTGATCGCGGCGGTGCCGAGGCGCAGCCCCGACGGGTCGAACGGCTTGCGCGGGTCGAACGGGACGGCGTTGTGGTTCAGTTCGATGCCCGCCCGGTCGAGGGCCTTCGCCGCGGGCTTGCCCGCGACGCCCTTGTTCGTCAGGTCGATCAGGATCAGGTGGTTGTCGGTGCCGCCGGACACCAGGTCGTACCCGCGCTCGACCAGCGCGGCGGCGAGCGCCTTCGCGTTCGCGACGATCTGCCGGGCGTAGCCGGCGAAGCCGGGCTGCGCGGCCTCCCGCAGCGCGACCGCGATCGCCGCCGTCGTGTGGTTGTGCGGGCCGCCCTGCAGCCCCGGGAAGACGGCCTTGTCGATCGCCTTCGCGTGCTCGGCCGTCGACATGACCATCGCGCCCCGCGGTCCCCGCAGCGTCTTGTGCGTGGTCGTGGTGACGACGTCGGCGTGCCCGACCGGCGAGGGGTGCGCGCCGCCCGCGATCAGCCCCGCGATGTGCGCGACGTCCGCCGCCAGCACCGCGCCGGCCTCCCGGGCGATCTCCGCGAACGCCGGGAAGTCGATCGTCCGGGGCACGGCCGTCCCGCCGCACCAGATCAGCTTCGGCCGCTCCTTCAGGGCGAGGTCGCGCACCTGGTCCATGTCGATCCGCCCGGTGTCGGCCCGCACCTCGTACCGGACGGGCCGGAACCAGGCGCCGGTCGCCGACACCGACCAGCCGTGCGTCAGGTGGCCGCCCATCGGCAGCGACAGGCCCATCACCGTGTCGCCCGGCCGCAGGAACGCCATGTACACGGCGAGGTTCGCGGGCGACCCGGAGTACGGCTGGACGTTCGCGTGCTCGACGCCGAACAGCGACTTCGCCCGGTCGACCGCCAGTTCCTCCAGCGGGTCGATGTTCTGCTGGCCCTCGTAGTAGCGGCGGCCCGCATAGCCCTCGGAGTACTTGTTCGTCAGGACGGACCCGGTAGCCTCGAGCACCGCGGGCGAGACGTAGTTCTCGGACGCGATCAGCCGGATCTTCTCGAACTGGCGGCGCGCCTCGTCCTCGACGAGCCGGGCGATGTCGGGGTCGCTGCCGCGCAGATGGGGTACGGCGGGTTCGTGCATGTCGCTCTCCGCGCTGTCGGCCGGGGCGGCAGGGCGCCCCGGTGAAGGGGGCCCGAACACCCAGGCGCGCGGTGCGCGGACTACGGTCGCTCCCCGGTGGTCGTCTCCACCTTGACTGCGCCAGTCGCGTGGACGTCATCATACCGACCGGCCCGCCGGCGCGGCGCGGGCACCGACACGACGGCGAGCCCGCCGAGCAGCAGCGCCGTCCCGGCGGCCACCGGGCCGGACATGGACTCGCCCAGCACGAGCACGGCGAGGACGACCGCGACCAGCGGCTCCACGAGGCTCAGGGTCCCCGCGGTCGCGGCGCCGACCCGTCCCAGCCCGGTGACGAAGCACATGTAGGCCACCGCCGTCGCCGCGACGCCCAGCCAGCCGACCAGCGCCGCCGCGCGCGGCTCCGCGAGCGCCGGCAGGGCCGCGATCGTCCAGGGCGCCAGGACCGCCCCGCCGGCCAGCAGCGTCACCGACACGGCCGCCGCCGTGCCCGCGCCGCTCCCGGCCATCCGCTTGGCCGCGACCGTGTAGACGCCGAAGCAGCACCCCGCCGCCAGGCTCAGCGCGACGCCCGCCGGGTCGACGCGCACCGCGCCCTGCGGCAGCGCCAGCAGGGCGACACCGCCGACCGCGCACGCCGTCCCGGCCCACCAGCCGCGCCCCGGGCGGGCACCGAGCACCAGCCGCTCGCACACCCCCGTCGACACCGGCACCAGCCCGAACACCACGGCCGTCGCGACGGCCGCGCCGGTCCGGTCCACCGCGCTGAAGAACGCCGCCTGGAAGGTCCCGGTGGCCGCCGCGGCCGCGAGCACCGGCCGCCACGCGTCCCGCCGGACCGCGAACGCACCGCGATCGGCCACGAGGGTGAACAGGGCCAGGATCGCCCCGCCGAACAGGATCCGCGCGCCCCCGACCGCCACGGGGCTCGCGTCCGCCGCCGCGAGCACCTGCGCCGGCCCGACCGTCCCCCACAGGACGCCCGCGGCCAGCACCGGCAACGTCCCCGACATGCCATTCCACCGGTACATGCGGACGAAGCTAGAAGCTCATACGGCGATAGCGCACAGCGACCAGTCATTCATTCGGTTGTGCCATCACCGTCCGCTACCTATTCGGCGAGATCCCCACCCGGTCGCCGTCACGCGTACGACGTTCGGCGCGCACGCTCGCCAGCCGCCGGAAGTTCGGACTGCTCGACGGGCTGGACGTAGTCGTAGACCACGGTGGTGCGCACGTCCACGAACTCCTTGCGCCGCGCCAGCCGGTCGAGCACGAAGTCGCGCAGGTACGCGGTGCTGGGCACCGCCACGTGGACGAGCAGGTCCTCGTTCCCGGTCACGACGAACACCCCGACCGCCTCGGGCATCGCCGCCATCCCGTCCCGCGCGGACTCGATCGCCTCCCGCGACTGCGGCCGGATCCGGATCGAGATGAGCGCCTGCACGCCCCGGCCGAGCCGCTCCAGGTCGGCCGCCGCGTGGACCCCGGTGATGACGCCCCGCGAGCGCAGCGCCCGCGTCCGCTCGAGCGCCGTCGACGGCGCGACCCCCACCGCCTCGGCGAGCTCCCGGTTCGTCTGCCGTCCGTCCCGCTGCAGGCGCCGCAGGATCGCCTGGTCGACCGCGTCCATGTCGCATCCCTCGTTCCCTGGTCCGATGCCGAACCCTCGCACGCGCATCCACGCCCGAGAGCCGTTGCCCCCGAAGAATATTCGGCCCCCGCC